>DMYM01000225.1:0-2882 GCA_003483645.1 Verrucomicrobiales bacterium | reverse complement strand
AATCGTGCGGCCGAATTCGCCGCCGCAGATCACCAGGGTATCATCAAACATGCCGCGCTCCTTTAAATCCTTGATCAGGCCGGCACAGGGCTGATCGATATCTTCGCACTGCTGGCGCAGTTTTGAGGGCAGGCTGCCGTGCTGGTCCCAGCCACGATGAAAGAGTTGCTGGAAACGCACCCCTTTCTCAGCCATCCGCCTGGCCAGGAGACAATTACGCGCAAAGCTACCGGGTTTCTCCACTGCCGGCCCGTAGAGCTCCTTGACGTGCTTGGGCTCCTTGGAGATATCCATCAGGTCAGGCACTTCGGCCTGCATCCGGAAAGCCATCTCGTATTGCTCAATCCGGGACTGGGTCTCCGGGTCGGCAAACTTCTTGAAAGTCCCGCTGTTGAGTTCCTTGAGGCCATCAAGCATCCCGCGACGTGCATCACGATCAATGCCTGGCGGATTGTTCAGGTAAAGAACCGGCTCGCCGTTACTGCGCAGCTTCACCCCCTGGTGACTCGAGGGAAGGAAACCACTGCCCCAGAGCCTGTCATACAGTGCCTGCAACTGCCCGCGCCCGCGCGATATCATGACAATGTATGCCGGCATGTTCTCATTGACACTGCCCAGACCATAGCTCAGCCATGAGCCCATGCTCGGCTTACCCTGCTGCTGGACACCGGTATTGATGAAGGTGATTGCCGGATCATGATTAACCGCCTCGGTATTCATCGTCTTGATGATCGTGATGTCATCCACGATGCCGGCGGTATGCGGCAGAAGGTCCTTGTTGACCCAGGTTCCGTGCTTGCCAAAGCGCTCAAACTCAAACATTGGCGCCACGCAGGGAAAGGACTTCTGGCCGCTGGTCATGCCCGTGATGCGCTGTCCCCGGCGGATGGAATCAGGCAACTCCTTGCCATGGATATCACGTAATTCCGGCTTATAGTCAAAGGTGTCAATGTGCGAGGGACCACCCGGTAAGAACAGATAAATGGCACGCTTCGCCTTCGGGGCAAAGTTGGGAAACCCCGGCAAGCCCTCAGCCGCCTGCGCGGAACCAATCAGGCCGGGATCCCAAAGGCTGCTGAGAGCGGCGGCTCCCATGCCATGTCCGGTAGTTAACAAAAATCGACGCCGTGTTGGATCGTGATTCATTTTTTACTGGTGTTCAGTTAGATCAGAAAAGTTTAACCCCGTGTAAGGGTTTCGTCCATGTTCAGCAGGAGCTGGGCCACAACCATCCAGGCGGCATGGTCAGGCGCCTCAATGGTCTCATCACGGGCCATGTCGCCGACAGCAACAAACTCCTTGGCCTTCTGGGGATCGTTCCGGAATCGTGTTAATTGATCACCGAGGACCCTCTCGATCACCTGCACCTCCGCCTTTGTGGCAGGGCGGGACAGGGCCAATCTGAACCCGTAGTCAATCCTGGAGAGCGTGTCATTGCCGCCTTCCTTGATCAATCTCTGGGCAAGGGCACGGGCCGCCTCGACAAACTGTGGGTCATTAAGGGTGACCAGGGCCTGCAGGGGGGTATTGGTAATCGGCCGCTGAATCCTGCATTTTTCGCGCGTGGGCGCATCAAATATCAACATGTTTGGCATTGGGGCGGAGCGCTTCCAGTAGGTATACATGGAACGCCGGTAAAGCTTCTCGCCATTGTCGCGTTTATAGCGCAGTCCACCATTGAGCGAGACCTCGTTCCAGATATTGGGCGGCTGGTAGGGCTTAACGCTGGGCCCGCCAACCTTCTTCACCAACAATCCGGAAAGATCCAGTGCAGTATCCCGAATAAACTCACCCTGAAGGCGGAACCGCGGAGAGCGGGCCAGCAGGATATTCGCAGGGTCACCCTTGGCCAACTGCGGAGTCACCCGTGCGGCTTGCCGATAGGTAGCGGAAAGAACAATCTGCTTGAGCATCCGCTTCACGTCCCAGCCGCTCCCCACAAAATCAGCGGCCAACCAGTCAAGCAGTTCCGGGTGACTCGGGGGACTCCCCTGGTTGCCAAAGTCATCAACCGTCTTCACCAGCCCGCGCCCGAAGAGCAACGCCCAGTAGCGATTGACCGTCACCCGCGCCGTAAGCGGGTGCTTGCCGGAGGTGAGCCACTTCGCCAGGCCAAGACGGTTGGATGCTGCCCCCTCTCCAAGGAGCGGAAGGGCAGCTGGCACTCCCGGCTTCACCACCGCGTCAGGCCCATCCTTGATCGGCTGGTCATAAGCACCGCGGTTAAGCACATAAGTGACCCGTGTCTTGTTCCCCGGGTTGTCCTGCATCACCATTGAGGTGGTCGCCTTCTGGCTCTTTATCCCGTTCTCCTGAGACTGAAGCTCACTGCGCGCTGCGACCAGCTTCTGGTATCCTTTATCCGTTGAGGAAAGATAATGCTCAAGGAGGGCCATTTTCTGGTTCTTGGTGCGCTTGGCGGCCGGCGTTGCCAGGATCCCCTTGATCGGGTCGCCGCCAAGCCGCTGAATCTCGCTTGCAGAAAGCGCCCGGTTGTAGATGCGCAACTCATCGACCTCGCCGTTGTAGTTGCCGCCATTTGAACGACTGCCGATCTTGAACGGTGTTTGCGTAACAATGGAATCCTTGAGCGAATCCTGCTCAACCTTGTTTCCCGCCAGCTTCCCATCAATGAAAATCTTCACTCCGGAGGCCTTGGATGAACCGTCATAAACAACGGCCACATGCTGCCACTTGTCCGCTGCAAGGGGTTGTGCGGAAACCACCTTGAGTGCGTTTCCGGGCCAGCTGCTGATGATGTGCGTGCCAACCGCCCGGTTTTGGAACCAGAGGTCATAACCCCGGTACGCCTTGCCGACGTCCATGCGGGCAAATACCGAGCCGTTGCCGTTGCCGGGCACCTTGAGCCAGGCTGCAAAGGT
>DMYM01000493.1 GCA_003483645.1 Verrucomicrobiales bacterium | reverse complement strand
CCCGCACTCTTCCCTCCGAGGCCTTTTCCGAGGTCCTGGCCGAAATTCCAGATCCTCTCGTGGAGGAGGCGCTTGATCACCTCAAGCCCAGTCAGCAACGCGAGGTTCTAGAAGAACTTCCCGACGACGATCGCGTGGATGTGCTCCAGGATGTGGAGGACGCTCAAAAGCGCGAAAAACTAATCGAGCTCCTCGGAGAGCAGGAAGAACGCGAACTCACCCGTACCCTGCTTGAGTATGCCGAAGACACCGCGGGTGGACGCATGACCACTCAGATCGGCGACATCTCCATCGGGATGACCGTGAAGGAGGCCCTTGATCACCTCCGCCCAGATCTCGAAGACACCGAGACCCTGAGCCGGATCTTTGTCCTGGACGAACGGAATCACCTGGTGGGCAAGCTCCGGCTGCGCGACCTCACCTTCAATGCCTGGCAGACCCCGGTGAGAGATATCATGCAACCGGTTGAGCACACCGTGCTGGCTGACACCGACCAGGAGGAGGCCTCAACTGCCGTTCTCAAGTACGACATGCTCGCCCTCCCGGTGGTGGACAAAGAGAATCGTCTCCTCGGGGTGATCACTTCCGATGATGCAATGGAGATCCTGAGCGAGGAATCCACCGAGGATATCGAAAAGCAGGCGGGATTGACCGGGGAGCAATCGGAAGAAAGTTATCTCAACACTCGCGTGATCACGCACTTCAGCCGCCGCGTAATCTGGCTGGTAGGACTGGCCCTCCTCTCCATCGCCGCTGGCGCGATCATGCTCCGCTTCGAGAAAACCCTGGAGGGCATCCCCCTTCTCATGCTCTTCCTCCCCATGATCATTGCAGCGGGCGGCAACTCGGGAGGACAGGCCTCCACCGTGGCCATCCGTGCCATGGCCCTGAACGAACTGGATGCCCGCGATGCCTTCCAGGTGGGCTGGAAGGAGCTGCGCCTCGGGGCCATGCTGGGACTCATCCTCGGCCTCACCATTGCGGTGGTGGCAATCTTCATCCTCCCTCTTTTCCATCCCGAAGTCTCGCCCGGAATCAGTTTCCTGCGCTTTGGTTCAGCGGTGGCCGCAGCCCTCACCGTGCAGGTGACCGCCTCCACTCTGATCGGTTCCCTGCTTCCCCTCGGTGCCCGTGCCATCCACCTCGATCCCGCCGTTATCGCCGCCCCGGCCGTCACCACCGTGGTGGACGTCTCCGGGATGCTCATCTACCTGCTGGTGGCCACGAGCATGCTGGGGGTGACCCCCTGAACAAGCTCAGTCCAGCGCCTCCGTTCGTTCCTTCAGGTCATCCGCAATGGCCACGCCACCGGCAGGATATTCCGCTTCCATTCCGGGATAACCACAGCAGACTCCCATCGATCATGAAGAAACATCTCGCACTTGCTGCTGTTCTCCTGGCCACCCCGGTCGTCCACGCTGGAAATCCTGCTTTGGACATGGGCCGGGCTGCCCGCAATTTCCTGAAGGGACTCGATGCCAAACAGAAGGCCAAGGCCTCCTTCAAATTCACCGATGAGGAGCGCGAAAACTGGCACTTCATTCCTCTCGACCGCAAGGGAATCAAGTTGAGTGAACTGAATCCCGCTCAGATCCACTACGCTTACGCCCTCCTCGCCAGTGGTCTCAGCCAGAAGGGAGTCCTGACCGCTACTACCATCATGAGCCTGGAAGCCATTCTGGCCGAAATGGAGAACGATCCGGTCAAACGCGACACCCAGAAGTACTACATCGCAATCTTCGGGGAACCCTCCAGCAAGCAGAAGACCGGGATCTGGGGCTGGCGCTTTGAGGGACACCACCTCTCCCTCAACTATACCATTATCAATGGAAACGTGGTAGCCACCCCGGCCTTCTTCGGCACCAACCCTGCTATTGTGAAGAAGGGCCCCCGCAAAGGCACCCGTCCCCTGGGCCGCATGGAGGACCAGGCCCGTAGCCTCATGCAATCTCTCAAGGAGGCCGGTAAACCGGTCGTGTTTTCCGATAAGGCGCCGCGCGATATTCTCTCCAGCCAGGACCGGGTCGCTGCCAAGCCAAAATCACAGGGCGTGAAGGGCGGGGACATGACCGCGGAGCAGAAGAAACTCCTCCTCGCCATCCTGCGGGAGTTCGCCAGTAATACCCGGTCAGAGTTGGCCAGACCATCCATGAATGAGATCGCCGAGTCCGTCGACACACTGCAGTTCACCTGGGCCGGGGGCCTCACCAAGGGCGATCCACACTACTTCCGCGTAACGGATGAGGGCGTATTCATGGTGGAGTATGCCAACACCCAGAACGGAGCCAATCATGCTCACGCCGTCTGGCGCCTCTTCGATAAAGACTTCGGCCGCGATGTCCTGAAAGAGCACCTCGACAAGGAGCTCCCCAAGAGCAAGTAAAAGCATCTGCCAGGCCCTACCGTCGTTCCCCCCACGACTGGCTGGAAAAACGGTCAATCAACGCCGCGAGTTCCTCCCCTGAGGGCTCGCGGCGAACTCGTTTCACCTTCTTCGCCAACCTGCCGGCCAGAGAGCCAAACACGGAATCCCCGTCCACTCCCTCTTCGAACATCACGCTGCCCTGGTGCAGCAAGCCCTTACGGCTGCGCCGCTGCCCCGCTCCTGCCACCTTGCATCCCCGCCCGTCTACGAGATCCCACGCCACTGGCTTTTCAAAACAGGCCGGAGATTCCACCGGGGCATCCTCCTGAACCAAGCGCACCTCTGCCCCGGCCTCCCGCAATACTTCCGCCAGCGCTGAGTGAATCACGCGATAGCTCTCGTCCCCCTTCCGTCCCGCCAGTCCGCAACCCCTCGGCAGCACGAGGGTATAGGTCTGGTCATGACGGTGATCCACAAATCCCCCTCCCGTGGCACGACGCACCAGCGAGACCTTGGGCATCGTGGCCCGCGCTTCCGCCACTGCCCCGAAGTAGCCCAGGCTTCCCCACTCTCCCTGCCAGTCGTATACGCGCAGGACAGGCTCCCCCTCCCGTTCCAGGAGCCAACTGTCCACCGCCATATTCTCCGGCCCCGAACGGACCACCTGGTCCCTCCAGAATTTAATGGTGGCGACTTCAGACATGCCGGATCACTCCACCCCCGGAGCGGCGATTTCCCCTTGGACCGGTTCGCTTGCCAACCCCTCTTCGCAGCGTTGGGCCAGAAGGTCGATCACCCCGGGGTGTGTCGCAAAAAGATCGCTTCCATGCGTCCGCAACCCGGGACAGCGAACTTCCGCCGCTTCACAGATCCGGGCAATATCCCCACCCGGTCCCGCATGACGCCCGGGCGAAATGAACAGCATGGCCAGGACCACTTCCCGGTCAAAGCCCTCCCGGCCGAGCAAATCCTCCAGCAGGGGCTCGTTGAAATCGTACTCCGCCCCTGCCCGGCGCTCCATGGAGGAAGCCTCCACCGTCGCCACCCGATCACTCAGGACGGCGCGAAGCTGGGCCGCGACGTGATTGCGCACCCGATTGACCGCCACCCGTGGCGTCCCATGATCCACCAGGATCACCGCTGGTTTCTCGAGATCTTCCTCCTTCATTTTCCTCACAACCAGGTCCCCCAGAATACGGGCCACCCGCGTGTCGTCCAATTCATCCAGTTTCACCATGGAGGACGCCACCCGCACTTCAAGTTCCGGCCAACTCCCCTTCATCTCCCGGACTCGTTGGGGGAGATACTCGTAAATCGCCGCGCTGTGCCCGAAGAAGAAGGGCACCACCACAAAGGAATGCCTGTCTTCTTCCTGCCGGGCCCGGAGGAACGGCTCAAAAATTTGGGCCGGGGCGCCTCCCAGTTCGGCAGGATCCACCTTGGTAGAATGCAGAAGCGAAACCGGATGGACATCTGCTCCAACATGACCGCCCAGGGCTTCCGCCATGTGGCGCAAGCTCAGGGTCGACTCGGCACGGTGGGAACCGTTGTCCACCAGGAGAATGCAGGGAGGATCGCTCACCGGCCCCACTCTATCGTGTCATCCCCCGATGTCCAAACGTCATCACCGGGGGATTGGAAGGAAGGAAATACGGCGACCTCAGCGAGGAACCCGGCCCTCCCGTACGCCATTCCGCCAGGCGGGGCTTCCGGCAGACTCTCCTAGTCGAGAAGCCCTGACCGCGGATAGGTTCCGGACTCGAAGGTCGCCTCCTTTGGAACAAGACCCATTCCCTTGAATTCCTCAACCAGCACCTTGGTTTCCAGAGCATCCAGATCAACTGCCAGTTCCACTTCCACCACTTCGGGAGGATCGCCCCTGCTGGTCACCCCTGCAAGATAGCCTGCCTTTCGCTCCCGCAGAATCGAGTCCATCCGGTCGCCACCAAAGTCGACCGTTTCCAGCATGTTCCCGGCTGGGTAGTCTATCCATACATATTCCACGAAGGCCGACTCGTAGCTGGGCTTTTCCCGCGTCACCCACTTCCAGACTCCAAACCCCAACCCAAGAGCCACCACCATGGTCACGCCCAGGATCACGAATACGCGTCTACGACCATTCATCACTCTGTAATAGCCTAACCTCCACCCCGCCTCCCGCAATCCACAAACTCCCTGCCGCCAGCCGACACCCCGTCAGTTCTCGTTCTCTTCCGGCTCAATCTCGAAGAGGGGCAACGAATCGAGAATCAGTTGCAGGGCCTCTCGTCGCCTGAGATCGGACGGATCGCTACCGTGAAGGGCATCCTCCGCGAATTCCCTGATATGCAGGTGAGTAAGCGGCCCGCCGAAGGGAGACTGCCGCAAGACCATCCCCCACGTAGCCAGAGCCACCGCCGTCTGGAGGTTGTTGCTGGCCAGACCCCAGTCCCGGGGCGGGGTGGTTACCGGCACTATCAACTCACTGCCCTCCGCTCCGACGCCCAAACTCACCCTCGCCACCACCCGGTGGGTATTGAAGATCTCCGGGGCGGATGGTCGAAACTGATAGAGCACATAGTTTGATTTCCCCGGGGAGAGCCCTCCCGAAACTCCGCCCTTTCCCTCCGGAGCCGGTCGGCCAGCGTAGCCAATGAGGCGGTAGCTCCCGACGAACTCAGGATCCGCCTCAACCTGCAACACTGCGTCCTCAGCGATCACTCTCCCGGACTCATTACGGAGGAGTACCCCCAGGAGGGCCAATTCCCGGTCCCAGGGACAGCGCACAATCTCAACCCCCAGCTTGATCCCATCCAGATCCGCATCGCCATCGTCAGGGTAGGACACCTGATTGATCAACTCCTCCGTTCGCACGCTGTTCCGCGGCGGCAACTTCTTTTCGTTGCGGATAAACCGCTCTACCAGGTGATAGCTGGCTGTTCCGGAAACGATGGGAACGGTCGAGCGCGCCTCTTCCCGCGTGGAGACGAAGGGACTGTCCGCCAGGAACGCCATGCGACTCAGGATCGGAAGGTTTATCTCCCGTGCTGCGCTGCGCACGCTCGCGAAAAATGCTTCGGGATCCTTCTGCCAGAGCCCGCGCAGGGCGAGATACTCTTCGTCCACAACCTCGGACGGAACTTCCGGCAGCATGGGATAGTCATCCTCCCCGGACGTCCGGGGCAGAGGCGTGGTCCCCCCCGCGATGGGTCGCGCCGACCGGGGCGTGGGCCTGAGGAGAATCTGCATCCGGATCGCTTCCCGCTGCCCGCCTTCGGTCGCCTCCCGCACAAGCTCGTTCTCACCCACGGGGATCTGCTGCATCATCCAGAGCACGCAGGCCACCAACGCCGCCGCCGCCGCCGCAACTGCCGCCGGACGGAACCAGTCGCGCCGGCGGGACTGGATGGAACGCAGATTCTCCGGGGCCGGACTGCGCCCGGCCCGGCGGATTGCTTCCCGCCGAGCCTCCCCCAGTTCCAGACTCTCACCGCTGAAACCGCCCCGGATCAACCCGGCAAGCGCACGAGTCTCGTCCAGAGCGGCCTGCACGGCGGGATGTTCCTCCGCGACACGGCGCAGTTCAGCCGCCTCATGCTCAGGCAATTCGCCCAGGGCATAAGCCGTCACGCGGGGATCTTCAGAATCAATACGCTTCATTGCTTTCGCAGGGAATTTTCCAGCAGGTCTTCCGGAAGGAGGGCCCGCAGACGTTTCAATCCGGTGTGCAGCAGGAAGCCGACATTGCCCGGAGCAAGGCCGGTTGCCTCACTGATTTCCTTATAGCTGAGTTCTTGCTGGAATTTCAATCTGATGACTTTCCTCTGGTTGTCGGAGAGCCTGTCCAGGGCATTCATGACCTGGGTCACCCGCTCGTCCCAGTCCGCGACGCGATCCGGAGTTGCAGTGGTTCCCTCCAGGCGATCGGCCTTCTCGTCAACCAGAGCCACCATCCGCTTCTCCTTGCGGAGGATGTCGAGAGCCCGGTTCCGGCAGACCGTGAAAAGCCATGCCTTGAGAGATTCTTTCACTTTTTCAGGATCTTGCTCATAAAGCTTTATGAATGTGTCCTGTACGACATCCTTAGCGCGGTCCTCATCCTTAACAATGCTAGCCGCATAACCAATCAGGGCTGACTCAAACTCAATGAGGGCTCTATGAACAATTTTTTCTCGTTCGACGGCTATATTATTTTCTAACATTAATTTGTTACATCATAAACAACGACTGAAGAGGCAAGACCCTTAGAAAAAAAATCAAAAAACTTTCCGATTCACTTTGTTATCATCACCTTTTAAGGGTAAAAGATCGATTTTTAATGAAATTTATTTCCCAATATGATCAGAACAAGACTAAATAATTGTGATCCATTCCATTTATCCTTATGCCTGCGCCTGAAATTAATTTTGCTAAAAAGCCGTGCATTATTCAGTAGATTCAACAGACAATAACAGCCGATCTATATAAACAATATCGTTATGCTTTCTCCATTCACCAAGGCTCTACTCATATGCCTCACATTATTATCATCCTTTTCTTCGACCAGAGCCGATGAACGGCCAAATATCATAATCATCCTCTGTGATGATCTCGGCTATGGAGATCTTACCTGTTACGGAAATGAAGTTATCAGAACTCCAAACATCGATAAGTTAGCCTCTGAGGGAATCCGTTTCACCAGTTTCTATTCATCTTCTCCGGTATGTTCACCGTCACGCGTTGGGCTCATGACAGGCAGAACACCTAACCGGGCAGGAGTCTATGATTGGATACCCGGAGGCAATCGAATGCATATGAGCAAAAATGAATTCACTATGCCGGCCATGTTGAAAAAAACTGGATACGCAACATGCATGACAGGCAAGTGGCACTGCAATGGAATCTTTAATCGAAAAAATCAACCGCAGCCCGGTGATTTTGGATTTGATCATTGGTTCGCAACTCAAAATAATGCCGCTCCGAGCCATAAGGATCCGAAAAATTTTGTCCGTAACGGAGAAAATGTAGGTATAAGCAGAGGCTTTAGCTGCCAAATCGTTGCTCAAGAAGCTGTGGATTGGATGGCCAAACACGTAAAAAATAATCCAGACCAACCCTTCTTCTCTTACGTAGCATTCCATGAACCTCATGAACCGATCGCCTCGCCCAAGAATCTTATTGAAAACTACCCTCAGGCAAAGAAAAGAGGAGAGGCTCTCTATTATGCAAATGTAGAGAACATGGACTCTGCAGTCGGTCAGATAACACTGAGTCTGGACCGCCTGAATCTCACAAAAAACACACTCGTGATATTTTCTTCGGACAATGGCCCCGAAACTCTGAACAGGTACCGTAACGCATGGCGCTCTCACGGAAGCCCCGGGCCTCTCCGAGGAATGAAACTACACACTCACGAAGCTGGTATACGAGTTGCCGGAATAATGCGATGGCCAATTCAGATAAAAGCTAAACAAGTCAGTGATTCACCGGTCAGTGCACTTGACCTCTTACCTACATTTGCAAGCCTAGCGGCAGGTGAAATCCCAATTGACCTCAAGCTTGACGGTGCTGACATGATCAATGCATTCGATGGATCATCCGTGCAGCGGAAACAGCCTCTGTTCTGGTGTTACTATTCTTCTTTAAACAAAGCTAAGATTGCTATCAGGGACGGCGAATGGAAATTGCTAGCCAGTTTAAAATCTGCTGACGGAAAAAACATCAAAGCAAGATCCATAACAGAAGCAAACCGAACATCACTTCAGAAAGCAAAGTTAGGGGATTTCGAACTTTATAAAATATCTCAAGACATCGGCGAAATTAATAACCTTGCTGAAAAACACCCTAAAGAGTTAAATTCCATGGCGCAAAAACTGGAATCAATCTACAAGGACGTGGTTCAAGATGCCAAGGCTTGGCAATGATAATTCTCTCCTTCAGCGTGCGTTCCACTCTACACATTCAGTATAACTGATTCCAGTTCCACCGAATATATCCAGAGCAGAACCGACGGTGACATCCAAGCAGCCTGAACTAAGTTCATCAATCTTGTGCAAGTCCTCAATGGATTTGACACCTCCAGCATAAGTCAGAGGAATTTTCCCCCAACTTCCCAATAATTTAACGAGGTCAGTGTCCATGCCCTCACACTTCCCTTCAACGTCAGCAGCATGAATAAGAAATTCCGCACAACTTCCGCACAACTTATCAAGTGTCTCATAATTGATTGGAAGATCTGTTATTGTTTGCCATCGGTCCTTTGCAACTTTCCATCCCCCTTCAGGGCAAACACGACAACTAAGATCAATAACCAATCGATCCTTACCTACCGCCTTAACCATTGATGATAATTTTTCATCTGAAAAATTTGATCCATCAAAAATGTATGAAGTCACAATCACATGACTGGCACCACGATCAAGCCATCGCGTAGCATTCTGTGGGGTAATTCCTCCACCTAATTGAAGTCCTTGCGGATATTCTTTTATAGCATCATTCGCTGATTCTTCATTGCCGGATCCAAGCATAATGACGTGACCTCCGACAAGGTTATCATTGCGATACATCTGAGCATAGTGTCTTGATTCCCTTTCACTGACAAAATTTTCTATTGGCGCTCCTCCACCCTCCTCGGCAAAGGTTCCCCCAATGACTTGCTTAACAAGTCCATCATGAAGATCAATGCATGGGCGGAACTGAGTCATCTAAGTGTATCAAGCGATGTGGAAGCCTCGCTGTCAAACGAATATCAATGAAGTGGACAAACTCATTTAATTCCAGCATCTTTAATTACACATGATCAGGAACCCATTCTTAATATTAATCTGTGTTCTTACAATTTCAGGTTGTGAAAATCAGAAAAGATCTGAAAAAGCACACCCCTCCCTAGAAGGAATGGTCCTCATACCGGGTGGATCATTTATGATGGGAACGAGTCTCGAACCCAAGGAACAGCCGGTCAGGAGCGGGGCAGAGGAATCTCCTCCTCACCGAGTCATTCTGCAGCCCTTTTACATGGATGAAACTGAAGTGACCAACCTTCAGTATCAAAATTTCGTGGATGATACGGGGTATAAAACTCAAGCAGAAAGACCGTTCAATCAAAAAGATTACCCAAAGGCAAAGCCAGAAGATCTACTGCCTGCGGCCTTCGTTATGGCTCCTCCAAAAAGCAATGTCGACATAAATACTGCATCGCATTGGACTTGGTGGAAACTAGTTCATGGAGCCGACTGGAAGCACCCAGAAGGGCCAGAATCAAATCTTGAGGGACGGTCAAATCACCCAGTAGTTAACATTGCCTATGAAGATGCACTAGCTTACGCAAAATGGGCAGGCAAAAGACTTCCTACTGAAGCTGAGTGGGAA
>DMYM01000191.1:3382-4647 GCA_003483645.1 Verrucomicrobiales bacterium | reverse complement strand
GCCGCCCAGCCAAAGGGCTCGTCCGAGAGCCAGGTCCAGCCCTGGTCGGAATTCACCCAGCGGCCCCGGGTGTAGGGCCTCCAGGCCGGATCTGTCCGCAATTCCGTCGGCTGCCAGACGAATCCATACTCCCGGGTCTCAAACCACTCCCCGAACCTGGAGAGCTCCGCGAAGAAGATCTGGTGGTCCCCGGCGTCCAACAGGGCTGCCGGAACCGCGTCCTGGATCGCCACCGCCTGCCCGTCATCCGGAAGCGGTTCAACTTCCCGGGGTGGTTCTTCCACCACGATGGCCCGGGGCACATTCGCGAAATCCGCCGAATCGTTGGGTTCGGCGTCAAGCACTCCGACCTCATCAGACGCCCCGCCTGCATCGGGAATCTCCACTTCCAGGGCGGTGAGCGCGATCTCGAGCTGGCGACGTGCTTCCTCCAGCTCCGCGTCCAGGGCGGCATCCTCGCGCTCCTTCTCAAGCTCCGCGACCTTCTCCTTCAGTTTGCTGGTTTCGACATCCGCTGAGAACTTTGCGAAATCACAGGCAGGCAAAACACACCCCCCAACAAGGGCCAGAGAAAGGAACAGGAAACGCTTCATCATAATACAAATGGATTCGGTCCATTCGACGGCGATCGCGCCCTGTCCTATTCAACGGAATCTCCCCATAATTCCCCCTTTCCTTCCCCGTTGCCTTATTTGGAGCTTCAGCAAACGCTCCGATCCGTGCAAACTGCTCTATCCCATGGCTGAAAACCCGTATCGCCTCACCGAGGATGACATCCTCGATCCCCCCACCACTTTCTCGGGCAAACTTCGCTTTCTCGGCCCCGGGTTTATCCTCTCGGCCTCCATCGTGGGTTCCGGGGAACTCATTGCCACCACCCTGCTCGGGGCCAAGGCCGGCTTTGTCTGCCTCTGGGTCATCATCTTCTCCTGCCTCGTCAAGGTCGCCCTCCAGCTCGAGTTCGGCAAACACGCCATCTACACCGGCCGGACCACCATGCAGGCTCTCAACGACCTGCCCGGTCCCCGCCTCGGCAGGGGACACCTCTCGATCTGGGCCTGGCTTCTCATCATGACCTTCAAGTTCCTGCAGGTCGGCGGGATCGTGGGCGGGGTAGCTCTCATTTTCATGCAGATTCCCGCCCTGGCCGACTTTGGCCTGACCTGGTGGACCCTCTTCACCGCTCTCGTCGTGGCGGTGATCGTATCGGTCGGGCGCTACGGCTTCCTTGAAAAACTCTCCCTGGTGATGATCGGGCTCTTCAC
>DMYM01000191.1:0-3054 GCA_003483645.1 Verrucomicrobiales bacterium | reverse complement strand
ATCTTCACCCTGGTCTCGGTGATTGCCCTGCAGTGGACGCCCAACGCGGTCAGCAGCCCTGAAATCCTCTCCGGCCTGAGCTTCCAGCTACCCGCGGCCGCGGTCATCATCGCGGTGGGTGCCTTCGGCATCACCGGGGTGGGCGGAGATGAAATCATGGCCTACAACTACTGGCTGCTGGAAAAAGGCTACGCTGCCTACACCGGACCACGCCCGAGCTGGACCAGTGGGGAGGCGCACGACATGTGGCTGCGGCGCGCACGCGGCTGGATCAGGGTCATGACCCTGGACGCCATGGCCGCCATGCTCTGCTACACCCTCGTCACGATCCTCTTCTACATTCTGGGTGCCGCCATTCTTCATCGCAATGGCCTCGTCCCGGCCAAGACTGAATTGATCTCGCAACTGGGCACGATCTACACCGAGTCGCTCGGGGGCTGGGCCTTCGGGATCTTCCTCGTCGGGGCGCTGGTGGTGCTCTTTTCCACCCTCCTCTCCGCCCTCGCCGCCTGGGCCCGGCTCTTCAGCGATGCCTTCAGCCAACTGGGCTGGGGGGACTTCCAGGATCCCGACAGCCGCAAAAAGTTCGTGAGGGCCTGCGCCTTTGTCTTTCCGGCTATCTGGGCCATTCTCTTTCTCACGTTCCAGGCCCCGGGCGTCATGGTCATGATCGGAGGAGTGGCCAGCGCCCTGATCCTCCTCATTGTCGTCTACGCCGCAGTCATCATGCACCGCAAGTGGGCGCCCAAGGGGCTTGAGGGCGGACAATTCTACAAGACGGCCTTCCTCCTGAGTTCGGTCGCCATCGTCGCGGTGGCCGTCATCTCATCCGTCAAGGCCCTCGGGTTGATTAACTGAATCGCAACGACCGGGTCACCAGAGGCAGACCAGATGCCTGTCACCGCGGATGAGCACCCTGCCATCCACCACCACCGGAGAGGCGATCACACCCTCCTCAATATTGATTTTCTCCAGACCCTCGACCCCCTCCGCTGTCAGCCTGGCGGTAAAGACGGCTCCGTCCCGGCGCACAACGTAGAGGCGATTGCCCACCACCACCGGCGAAGCGCAGAAGGTATGGACAGATTTCGGCAAGCTCTTCTGCCAGGCCTTCTTACCGGTGGTGACATCCACCATGGTCAAGGTTCCCCGCGCCTTCCCGGTATCGGTGAGCATGAGGGCCCGGTTCCCGTGCACGGCGGGGCTGCAGGTGTCCGAGCCCCAGCCCCGGGCGCTCCAAAGCCAGGCTGCGCTGGTGATATCCCCCTTGCCTCCCAGCTTGATCCCCGCCACGCGGTCTTCCCGTCCATAGGGAACGATCGCCACACCGTCCGTCCCGGAGGGAGAGGCGATGGTTCGCCACACCCGCTCCGGCTTGGGGTTGAATCCGCCACAGAACCACAGCTGCTTCCCGGTCTTGGCGTCATGACCGGTCAGGTGATCTCCACCCCAGGTCACGATTGTCTCCACCCCATCCACCTCCGCCACGAAGGGCGATGAGTAGCTGTCCCCGTTTTCCCCGACCGTCCTGAAGGGACGCTCCGTCATCCAGACACGTTTCCCGTTCTCCTTGTTGAGTGCGGCAAGGCAGGATGTCCCCGCCTGCTGCATGACCGCGATCACCAGGTGACCGCCCGCAAGGATGGGCGAGGTGCCCCGATCCCAGAGAATCTTGTCCGGATGGGTGACTTCATCCAGGTTGATCCTCCACACCACCTTTCCCTGCAGCGTGAGGGAGGCCACCGTGCCCGACTTGAAATAGACGAAGAGGTTCCTACCGTCGGTGAGCGGGGACGAATTCGCGCTGCTGCCGATACGCTGCGTCCGCCCCAGTCGGGCAGCTCCCAGCTCCTTCCGCCAAAGTTCCTTCCCGGTCTTGAGGTCAAAGGCCTGAACCACGTCGTTCTCGCCGACCAAGCCGGTCACAAACACCTGGCTCTCCCACACCACGGGGGTCGAACAGGCCCGGCCCTCCAGTTTGATCTTCCACATGCGCTCCTTGGAGAAACTGGCCGGTCCCTCCCGGTCCGGCACCACCCCGTTGCGATGCGGGCCCCGCCAGCCGGGCCAGTTTTCCGCCCTCACCCCGGCTGCCGCCCAGAGCATCCCCAGCAACACGATCACTCGCAAGTTCATGGCCCTACTACAGCAACGCATCCTTTCCGCTCTCAACAAGAATCGTAAACCCTCCTCCTGATAACCAATAAGCAATAACTAATATCCCCACCGCGATCCTTGACCAACGCCTCCCACTTTGGACACTCCTGCCTACATCATGGCTGACATCATCAACCAGACCGACATTGAACTCGGGGTGGTCGCCACCCACTCCGGATGGGTTGGAGGAATCGTCCCCGATGACGACGGAAACGTCCCACGCACCAGCGACGGGGAACTGGTCGTTCTCGCCGAGATGAAAAAGCTCCAGGAACTCAGCCGTGTCAAACTCGACGGCGTGCAGATTCCCGTCATCCCCGGAACCAGGGGCGAAGACTTCGACGAACTCTGCAACGGATTCAAGGATCTCGACCTCAAACTCTACTTCGTCCTGATGGTGGGCGGTGCCGATCCCATGAACCCCGAAGACGAATCCGCGGTGGCGGACCAGCTCCTCTCCGGCCTGGAAGCAGCCAAGACCCACGGCGTCACCATTGTCTCCTCCACCTCCATCGAGGAGTGGATGAGCGGCTCGCCGCGCAAGGATGGCACTGACTTCGAGGCCGCCGTTGAGCAAAACGCCAGGCTCCACCACCGCTGCTACACCGAGGCCGGTCTTGCCGATTCCTGCGTCGCTTCGTGGCACGTCGAGTTCCTGCGTCCCGGCGAGTTCGCCACCTTCACCGACATCGGCCGCCTCTGGAAATTCCTCCAGGCCGTCAACTCCCTCGTCGGTGGCGACGACAAGTTCTTCAAGTCCCTCACCGATGCCGCCCACTGCGGAGACTCCAATCTCACTATTCCGGAGAACGAGGATCTCATCGCGCAAATGGGCGCAGCGGGCGAACTCGGCTGCTTCCACGCTTCCGCCATGACCACCCGCGGATGTCTCTCCAC
>DMYM01000492.1 GCA_003483645.1 Verrucomicrobiales bacterium | reverse complement strand
CTCAAACTGATGGAAGAGACCGAGGTGCCGCTCACCAACCCGATGGACATCCGCAGTCAGATGAAGTCGATGATGAACATGCAGCGGGGTGGTGGATCAGCCAAGGACATGATCAATACCCGCCACATTCTCTTCATCGTGAGCGGAGCCTTTTCCGGGTTGGAGAAGGTGGTGCATAAGCGTCTCAGCGAAGGGCAGATCGGTTTCGGGGCGGATCCGGTGGAACGTCCCATGGACGGGGAACTTTTCAATCAGGTGGAGACCCAGGACTTCATTGATTTCGGGTTTGAGGCGGAATTCATCGGACGCCTGCCGGTACGGGTGGTATGCGAGAAGCTGAGCGCTGCGGACCTCAAGAACATCATGAAGTTTTCCGAGGGCAGTCTCCTGCGGCAGTATGAGCGTGAGTTCGAGGCCTACGGGATCCGGGCTCGTTTTGAAGACAGCGCAATCGGGCGGATTGCGACCCTGGCGGAGAAGGAGAACACCGGCGCCCGGGCCCTCATGACGGTGTGCGAACGTCTCCTGCGAGACTTCAAGTTTGAGTTGCCGGGAACTTCGGTCTCCGAGCTCACGATCACGGACGAATTGATCGACGGCCGGGAGGAACTGCTTAAGCAGTATCGTGAACTGGGCCGCCAGGTGGATGTGGAGAAGGCTGCCCGTGAACTGGAGGTGTTCTGTCGCGACTTCCGGGAGGAGCACGGAGTGGAACTGGTCCTGACCGATGAGGCCCTTGCCCAACTGGCGGAAGAGGCTGCCAATCAGGGGAGAAGCCTTCTCCAGTTGTGCCGCCAGCGGTTTCGAGACGTGCAGTTTGGTCTCAAGTTGATCCAGAAAAACACGGGCCGAGCGTGCTTCGAGCTGGGCCCGGAGGCCGTGAAGGATCCGGACAAGTACTTGAGTGAACTGGTGGTCAGGAGTTATCGTGGTGATGTCGCCGGAACGGAAGATTCCCCGGACGACAGCGATTCCCAGGATGGCTGACATCCCAACAGAGCATTACGTGGCCCATCGCCATCCCCTCACCGTAACGGCCGTGGTGGGCAGTTTTGCAATGGCGGTCGGCCTTGTGCTGCGCGTTTCCGGGCTTTTGGTGGATACAGAGAAGGCGCTTCTGGTGCGCTATCAGGAAGCCGGGTTTCCCATAGAGGCAAGCGGTCAACCGTGGTGGGCGGTCCTGGTGCTTCTGGTTCTGACCTACGGGCTGGCCTTTCTGCTTCTGGAGGTGCCCGGTCTGGTCCGTCGGCTGCTCCTGGCGGCAACATTCCTGGTGCTGGTGGCTGCGGCCTCCCCCGTGATCGCTCTCTGGGGTGTCTTCTGGAGCCCCGTCGTTGCGCTCCTCTGTGCAGGCTGGAGCGCCTTTTGCGCTACCATGTGGGCGCGCCACCATCCCGTGCCCTGCGAAATCGTGGGTTTGCCGGGTGATGGGAAGGTCATTTCGATCTCCAAGGAACAGGAGCGCAGGACAGGCTGAGGAGGGGAGGAGAATTCCTCAGGCGGTCGGACGGTACTGACAACCGGGAACGGAGGCGCTATCCTCCTCCATGGCCCGGGCCGACTACCCGCAACCAGTCAGGGATCTGATTGAGGAACTCAGACGTCTTCCGGGCGTGGGTCCGCGCAGCGCGGAGAGGATAGCCCTGTGGCTGCTACAGAGTGCCAAGGCCCAGCCCAATGCACTGGCGGAATCGATTCAGAAAGCGGCCAGCGGGGTCGCATCCTGCCCCGAGTGCGGGTTTTTCGCCACCGTGGAGGGGTGCCCGGTCTGCTCGGCTCACGGGCGCGACACGGGTCAGCTCTGTGTCGTCGAGCAGGCCACTGATGTTCTTCCCATTGAGCGTTCTGGTGCCTTCAAGGGGCTCTATCACTGCCTGGGAGGCAAGCTCTCGCCCCTCGATAATGTTGGTCCGGACGACCTGCGGATCGCATCGTTGCTGAAGCGGGTGGGACGTCTGCCGCAGGTGGAGATTATTCTGGCGCTGAGCGCGGATGTGGAGGGGGAGGCCACGGCCAATTATCTGGACGGCCTGCTCGGGGATCAGGATTGTTCGATGACCCGGTTGGCTCAGGGACTGCCAGCAGGGGGAGACCTGGAACACGCGGACGCCCTCACAGTATCGCGTGCCTTTGAAGGAAGGCGGTGAGAGCGGATCGGTCTTGGGCCGACTCGGAGAGAACTTCCCCGAGGCCTCACTAGACAAAGACGTGAACCTTTGTCTAAAAGGGAAATGGTGACGGGATGACGAAGGAGAAGAGACAAGAGCTGTTTCAGGACGCCGAACCGGCGGCGGACGAAGGAAAGTTCCGGTTGGTAGCCGGAGTGATGGGAGTGGCGGTCCTGCTGGCAGTTGGCTGGATTGCGATGTCCCTTGAACATCTGAAAGACGAGCTAAGATCCCTTGAGGAAGATGAGTCTGAAGAAATTGCGGTCCTGAGCGCTGGACTGACGGCTTTGAGGCAGGAGACCGGGGAGAAATTTCACAGCGTGAAGGGAACCCTGAGCGGGATATGGCATCAGCACAAGCCAGCCGAACTGGAGTTCATGGGTTTTCTGGCCTCCCGCAACGCAGAGGAGCGTGAGGCTCTCCTGGCAGCTCTGGAGGCTCTGGATGGTAGCCGTCCTTCGACCGGTGAGGGGGTATTATCTGGTGAACCCGCGCCCGTCCCGGCCCCGGAACCCGCGCCGGTCC
>DMYM01000257.1:6804-10365 GCA_003483645.1 Verrucomicrobiales bacterium | reverse complement strand
GGGGTCTATACCTTTGAGACCACCAGCGATGACGGCAGCGCCTTGTATGTGGACAAGAAGCTGGTGGTCAACAACAACGGGATCCATCCGCCTGTGAAGAAGACAGGCAAGATCAAGCTTCGCAAGGGATGGCGTAAGGTCAACGTGCTCTACTTCGAGAGCAGCGGCGGCGAAGCCCTGAGTGTCCAGTACAGCGGGCCGAACACTCCCCTCCAGGCGCTTCCCTGCTGGTGTGAACAGGAAGTGGACGAGAAATAGGCTTTGAGGGCATTTCCCTGCGCCGGGAAGGTTTTCAAACAAGTTGTGCAAAAACTGAAATCCCGCCTTAATAATTAGCAGGAAGGTACAGTTTTTCTCTGGGGCACGGAGGGGCAGTTATGTTGAGAGGGTTGGATTTTCGTATTCCTGCCGGTATAGCCGGCCTGGTTCTGTGGATGGTGTCGCCGGGCTTGTTTTCCCAGCCTCTGAATGATGTTTGCATCGAAGCGGAGCTGGTCCAGTTTGGCGATGGGCTCGTGGCTACGGTGGCGGGAAGCACTGCCGAGGGCGCGACCCAGGATCCCGAGACGGGGGAGTGCGGCGGAAGCAACGCGCCCGGGGTCTGGTTCCGGCTTGCCGGAGATGGGCGGAGGTTGCGGGCCGAGACGTGCGCAAGCACCTACGATACACGCCTCAGTCTTTTCGAGGGGGCTTGCGGGGAGCTCATTTGCGTCGACAGCAATGATGATTTCTGCGGCCTGCAGAGCATGGTCGAATGGTCCGCGATGGAGGGGGTCGACTATCTTGTCCTGGTCCACGGCTTCAGCAGCAGCGCAGGAGACTTCACCCTTCTTTTCACTTCCCAGGGGATTCCCGAGCCGGGAGATGACGATGGCGATGGGGTTTTTGATGAGGATGACAATTGCCCGGCATTTCCGAACCCGGACCAGCTGGATGTCGATGGAGACGGCGTTGGAGATGCCTGCTCTGATCCGAACGTCATTGAGCAGGACCTGGATGGCGATGGAATTCCGGATGCGGAAGACAATTGCGCGGCTGTGCCAAACGGGTTCCAGGAGGATCTCGATGGCGATGGGCTTGGGGATGCCTGCGATAGCGACGATGGAACCTGCGCGGAATGCTGGGCGGGCGAGCTGATCTGCGGCAAGCCAATGGATGGAAACTTTCCGTTGTCGGGGTGTAATAGAATTTCAGGCCAGAACCTTGATCTCTACAGCCTGGTTGTCGCCGGAGGCGATGTCGTGATCAACCTCTCAGGATCCTTTGACACCTTTCTTGAGCTTTACGATGAGAATTGCGAGCTGGTTGCCCAGGATGACGATGGCGGAGATGGGCTTAATTCGATGATCAGCAGGAATCTTCCGGCCGGAACTTATTTTGTCGGAACCAGCAGTTTCGGCGCCGGGCAGAGCGGCAGCATTTCACTTACCGCCGACTGCGTCAGCGGAATCAGCAATTTCTGCGTGGATTGCGAAGCGAGAGAGCTGAATCCCGGGGAAACTCAGGATGGGCTTCTTGGCTCGAGCGGCTGTCGTACCCAGCTTTTTGACCAGGCCCTGGAGATCTTTTCGTTGGTTGTAGAGGAAGAGTTCGAGGGAAGCCTCTCGGTGGTTTCTGCCGATTTCAATCCAAGCCTCTCCTTCTACAATGATTTCTGTGACCTGGTGTCCTTAAACAGTAATTGCTCAAATCCTGAATTCGGAGCCTGCCTGAATGTCAATCTCGGCCCTGGAACCTATACGGTAGGTGTCGCTGCCGAGGACCGTGTCTCTACGGGCAGCTTCCGTCTTGTTGTTTCAGACGCCTGGGACTTCAAAGACTTCTCACGAGGAGATGCGGATGCCAACGGGCGAGCGGATATTTCTGACGCGGTACAGATACTGAACTTTCTCTTCCAGGGCGCCGAGCGCCCCAGCTGCCTGGAGACGGTCGATGTGAACAATGATGCCCGGGTCAATCTTACCGATGGGATCTACCTGCTTTCCTGGTTATTTGGGGAGGGAGAGGCGCTTGCGCCTCCGGGGCCGCCCGGGCAAGCTTCCGGCTGCGGGCCGGACCCCGATGCGCCCGGCAGCCCGGGTGACCTGGGCTGCGATGAATATTCCGGCTGCGATTAGCTCTCGGTTTGTTTTTCAACTGGGTCAGGGAAGAGATTGTAAATTCTCAGGACCGTGGCATTAGGGGAGTACTTTTCCCGATGGCGTTTTTGCGCGCCATTGCCGGAGGTGCCGCCTGAAACATAGACCGGAGCGAGCAGCCTGCGGCCATCTGGGTGCAGGTCCAGGTCGTAGGCTGAGTGACCGGCAAGGGCGTGGGCAGGCGAGTTGGTGGGGGGCGTCCAGAAGGCCATCTCCGTGGCGCTGTGAAGGTGCTCACCGTAGCCCGCGAGGGAGCCGTCCTCGAGGAAGCAGAGCCCGTTGATCGGGCCATCGGATTTGGCCTTGAGTCGAAGCTCATGTTTTTGTTTCCCCGAGCCCCAGTCAAATACGAGCACGGCAGGGGTGCCGGGGCAGAAGGCGTTGCTCTTGGCGTCCCTGAACCCACCGGCGGCCAGCTGCTTTCCATCCTGGCTGAAGGCTAGGCTGCGTACTCCGCCGACATCCGCGATAAAGTTTTCCTTGCGGGTGTGGAGCGCGCCAGCATCGAGCTCGCCGGCTGGCGCCCACTTGCCAATGGCCCATTTTCTAATGGATCCGAGAAGGTCCCCACTAACAAGGTGTCCACCGTCCGGGTGGACAGCGAGGCTGAATACACATTCGCGGTGCCCTGGAAGTTGAGCGACAGGCTTTCCGGATTTCGTGTCCCAGACCTTGATAACCGCGTCATCTCCCGCGCTGAGCAGGAATCGGCCGTTTCCGGCGATGGCCAGCGCTCGGATATTGTCACGGGCGGCGGAGGGAATGCTCCAGCGGGGCCTGGTGTTCGCCTCGGCGAGGTAGTTCCAGCAGTGGATCACTCCCTGGTAGTCCGCGGTGTAGAGGCTGTTGTTGGAGTCCCCGAAGGTCATGGATGAGATCCAGCTCTTGTGTCCATTAAAGCTCTTGCGGTCTCCGGTCTCTATGTTCCAGACATGGACCAGCCTGTCGACGCCAACGGCGGCGAAGTATTTTCCGCAGGGGCTGAACCTTGCGCGGAACAGCTGGGCCTCGTGCTTGAATTCTTTCGCGACCCTTACGCTCTTGATGTCGAGGGGTGGAGGGCTCACGACATGACCTCCTGGATCGGTTTGCAATCATCGTGAGCGATAGCCAGCTTCTGTCCCTTGTAGAGATAGCGTTCACGGCGGGAGTCTATTCCCAGCACTGAAAAGATCGTGTGAAAGAGGTCTCCGATATCGTAGCCAGTCCCATCGACCCAGGCCCCGTCTCCGGAAGTTTTTCCGACTACGGCACCCTGCTTGATTCCGCATCCCGCCATCGCCAGGCTCCAGCAGTCGGGCCAGTGGTCACGGCCTATGCGGGAGTTGACGTTGGGGGTCCGGCCGAATTCGCTCATCAGGATCACCAGGACATTGTCCAGCAGGCCGCGCTCTTCAAGGTCTTCGATCAATGCTGCGAAGGG
>DMYM01000257.1:0-6418 GCA_003483645.1 Verrucomicrobiales bacterium | reverse complement strand
TCCCAGTGGTAGCTGTTGACCTTGATGAAGCGGACCCCCGCCTCCAGGAGCTGTCGAGCGCGGAGGATGTGCCGCCCCAGAGGATGTGCTCCATAGCGATCCCTGTCTTTTGGCGACAGCTTGCTGTCATCAAAGATTTCCTTCCGGGCCATGAGAAGCTCAGCCATCTCATAAGATGTTTCGTAGGCGTCGATTTCCGAGGCGCCACGGGTGGATCGGAATCGTTCATTGGCTTTTTTGCGGAGCGCGTTCCTCGCCGCGTCATTTTCAGCGGAAATGTTACCGGGGCGATGGATGTGAACGGGGGGGCGGCCATCGCCCAGCGCAAGAGCTCCGTGTTCCGCCCCGAGAAAGCCCGCCTCTCTGTGGATAAAGCCGCCGTTGCCGGGCTTGATCCAGATGTAGGGCGGCAGATCGGGATCGGCCGGGCCCAGGAGTTTTGAAACGGCAGAGCCAAGATAAGGGTAGTCGACACCCCGGTCGATCGGGTCGCCGCGTTGGATGCGGGGGACGCCGGTGGAGTGGTTGGGGTCCTTGGTCTCCATGGTGCGAATGACAGAGATCTTGTCAGAGATCGCGGCGGTGTGTTTCATCAGCTCGCTGAAGTGAACTCCAGGCGTCCTGGTGGGGATGCTTCGGAAGGGACCTCCGAACCGAGTCCCGGGAAGTGGATGCCAGCTTTCGTATTGGCTGATACCTCCATCCAGCCAGATCAGGCACACCTGCTTTTCTTTTTTTTCCAGGGCCCTCGAGATCGAGGGGTTCAGCAGGCTCCCAAAGCCCGCCAGCCCGCCGAGAACGCCCAGGACACGGCGCCGCGACATTCCATGTTCAGGGCCCTGGCAGGCATGCGGGTTAGCTCGGGTCTTCATCAGTGATTCAGCCTGAATTCTGTTGAGTTGATGAGCGCCCAGGCCAGCTCGCCCAGGGCCGAGCTGGCACGTTTGCTGTTTTTCTCGAGGTAGGCCTCCAGCTCGGCGACCTCTGCTTCTCCAGGCGGCCGGGAGAGGATGCCCAGGTAGAGCGTCTCGGCCATCTCTCCGGGTTCTTCGAGGGCCGCCAGCTCGTGGATGAGGTTTCCCTCGACGGGCTCGAGCCAGCTCAACAGGAGGCGGTCGTTCATCAGGAACAGAGACTGGTTCAGGCCTGGAATGAACCCTGTCTCAGGCTCTCCGGGGGGCCTTCCAAAGGTCTGGATGAAAATTGCCTGGATCTCGGCATGAGACTGGGGCAGCTCCTTGTTGGTGCCGGTGAAGTAGCCGCGGCGGTCAAACTTTTCTTCGCCCGTCGACTCCTGGGCGCGGACCTCCTCGTTGCCAGTGGCCCGCAGGATGGAGTGGAGGAGTTGTTCGGGAGTCAGCCCCTTGAGATGGGCGACGCGGTAGTTTTCCGGTTCGACCTCCTTCTCCCCGGGGGGAAGGCGGCTGCTGCGCTGGTAGCTTGCGCTGAGGGCGATCTGACGGAGGAGCCACTTTATGTCGAACTGATGCGCGACGAACTGGCGTTCCAGGAGATCAAGGAGTTCGGGATGCGAGGGCGGATTCTCGCTGTGGGCCTGGTCGAGAGGCATCCAGAATCCCCGTCCCATCATGAACGCCCAGATTCGATTCACGCAGTTGCGTGCGAAGAGGTGGTTCTGGCCGGAAGTGAGATCGCGGGCGAGCAGTTCACGCGGGCGGAATTTTGGCACGGCGGGCAGGCCGTCAGCAGCGGGCTTCTTGAAGCCCTGATTTTCTTCAAACTTCGGGATGGGGACTTCTTTTCCGCCGGGCAGGCAGGGGCCAGTGTCCTCCTTTTCGTCGAAGAACACGGACTGGAACTCCACCTTCTTGGTGGCGAGATTCTCGACGAAGTATGACTGCTTCTCTCCTGAGTGGGTGGCGAGTCTGGTCTGGTTCAGGTAGGCGTAGAGGCCCCAATAGTGCGCTTGGGTCCAGTCGTCAACGGAGGGATGATCATGGCAGCGGGCACATTCGAGATCACGTCCGAGGAAAAGGCGGGCGATATCCTCAGTGAGGCGGTGGTGATTCCCTTTTCCAAGGAATCTCATTGCGGCGCGGGATTCTCCCTTTCCAGTCGCCGCAATCATCTCGCCTACGAGAACGTTCCAGCGTGGCTGGTCCTGGAGGCTCTTTTTCAGGTATGCCCGCCATTCGTCGTGGGGGACCTGGCTGAGTTGCTGCCGCTCCAGCAGCATGACGGAGAGGCGGTTGGTCCAGTGTTCAGCGAAGTTTTCGCTGGCAAGCAGTTGATCAATGATCCGGCTACGCTTGTCTGCTGATTTGTCACCCAGGAGGGCGCGGGTCTGCGCGGCAGTGGGAATGTTGCCGGCCAGGTCGAGGTGGATTCGTCGAAAGAATTCCGCATCATCGGCTGCTGGCGCGCGAGAGCCGCTGGCCTTGGTGGTGATGAGCCGGTCGATGGCGGCGGACACGGATTCTCCCCGTAGCGCTGCAGATGAAAGGCAGAGCAGGAGCAGGGAGGCGATTACGCTGACCCTACATGGCATTCGACAAGGTTAGCGGTTCTGGAGGTTGTAGCAAGCGTGCGGGGACCACAGGATGAATGGAGGCTCAACCCGAAGGGGGAAAACTCGACGGTTCCGTTCCCGTTTAATCTAGAAGCCCGGAAGCCGTGGCTCAGGTTTGTGATCGGGTTTGCCTTGAGGGCAGGATACAGCCCCCACCGTGCTCCTTCCGGGATCGATTGTGAGAGAGCGGAATTTCCTCACGGACCCTTAGAGTCCAAAGCCGGTACCCGGCAGGTAGCGGTAGTAAACCTCCAGCATGAGGGTGGCGAGGGCGGTGTGGTAAACCGGATCATTCTTGTTACCCGGTCCGGGATTGGGCGGGGCCCGGAAGTGGCCATCGCCCTGCTGGCCGCTCAGGAGGGTGTCACGGAACTTGTCGTTGTAGTCGAGCCAGCTCTTGCCACCGTGGTTGATGGCGGCCTGGCTCACGTAGTAGTGCTCGTAAAGGTTACAGGGCCCTCCCTGGTAACTGATGCGGGCGTGTTGGTCAATATAGTCCATTCCCTTGCGGGCGGCACGATGTCCTGATCCCTTGTGCTGCTGGAAGCAGAGGACGCCCGCTCCAGTCAGGGTGAAGTGCCCGCCACCCACCGGACTCGTCCCGGTGTAACCAAAACCGCCATTACTATTCTGTCGCCCTTCGCAGTAATCGAGTGCCTTGTTGATGCACTCAGGCATGTTACGAAAGTCCAGACGGGTATGGTAGCCCGCCTTGAGAGCCTGTAGCTGCCAGGCGGTGATGGACATGTCGCCCCCGCGGCTGCCTTCGTCGAAGCCGTATTCCCAGCCTCCCGAGGAGTTCTGGTTGTCGATGATCCACTGGACGCCCAGTTGCACGGAATCCTTCAGGTTGGGAATGTTAAGGCCGAGCAGGCGGCAGAACATGTAGGCTTCGGCGAGCGCGTAAGTTGCGATGCCGTGCTCATAGACCCAGTGGTTGTCACCGCGGTTGGTGCACAGCCGACCCTTGTTCTTCACGCTGTTTTCGATGAGGTAAACCATGCCGTTGGTGACGGCTTCGCCGAATTCCTCGGAAAGAGGCGTCTCGCAGTGACCGAGATAGGCCAGGAGGACCAATCCGGTCTGGGCCACCTGGCTGCTGCCACCCCAGGATCCATCACGGCGCTGAACTTTCTTGAACCAGCGCAGGGCCTTCACCACCGCCTCTTCGCATGCCTCGTTGCCGCCACTCTGCTTGAGCCGGCGCATGCGGTCCGCGGCCGAACAGCGCTTCCGCATGGTAGCGGGGATTCGTCCGAAGCCGCCCCCGCCTCCGTTGCCGCCGGTGCCCCATCCCTTACCAATGTCGTCCCGGAAGCCGTAGGTCAGCGCCGGAACAGCCTCAATCTCCGGAATCGGCACGGCGGTCGGAGAAGGCGTCACCGAGGCCATGACCTTGGCCAGGGACGAGGAGGGCGCATTGGGCTTGGGAGTGACCTCACGGGTAATTCGCTTCTGCTGGAGCGGGTCTTCCTCCTCTGAGCCGGAAGAGTAGGCAACAATGATGGGGGACTTGATCATCAGGGAAGGCAGGAGAATGAAGAAGAGGATGAGGACCACCAGGATCACCGAGAGGATGGCAATGATCAGGCTCGTGACGATCGATGCCCGGCGCTGGGCATCCAGGTTGGACTGGGCCTCAGGATTGAGTCGGGCGTGAATGCTCATGATGTAACGGAATAGACGCCAATGCGCCGGAGCCACTAAGAATCCTTATTTCAAGGTCAATTTCAAGGCTGGAACGTGGTTTCTGGCTCAAATATTAGCACAAAAAGGGGATCGAAATACCAGGATTATCAGGACCCCTTAGCTAATTGCCGCTACGGAGGTCAAGCAACGATCTGGTTGATAACCCGTCCCGCCACATCGGTCAGCCGGAACCGGCGGCCACTGTGCTTGAAGGTGAGCTTCTTGTGATCGAGTCCGAGGAGATGAAGGATGGTTGCGTGCAGGTCGTGGATCTCGACCTTGTCGACGACGGCTTGGTGTCCGAGTTCGTCGGTTTCGCCGTAGGAGGTTCCGCGCTTCACTCCACCCCCGGCGAACCAGTAACAGCCGGCGTGGGGATTATGGTCGCGGCCGGGTTTCTGGCTCTTCTGAGCCACGGGAAGGCGGCCGAATTCTCCGCCCCAGATCACGAGGGTCTCATCGAGAAGTCCCCGCTCCTCCAGATCCTGCAGGAGGCCTGCGATGGGCTGGTCCGTTTCGCCCGCGAAGCCGGTGTGGTTGCCCACGATGTCGTTGTGCCCGTCCCAGCTGCGCTGGTTCTCCATCCCTCCGGAGTAGATCTGCACGTAGCGCACACCACGTTCGATCATACGCCGTGCCATCAGGCACTGGCGGGCAAAGTGGGTGCATTGTCCATTATCGAGACCGTAGAGCTTCTTGATGTGATCCGGTTCGGAGTTGACGTCGACGCACTCGGGAGCTTCCTCCTGCATGCGGTAGGCGAGTTCGAAGCTCTTGATCCGCGCGGTGAGTTTCCGTTCCGCATCGGTACGATCCCGGTGTGCTTGGTTCATTTCCCGCAGGAAGCGAAGCTGGGCACGTTGTTGTTCCTCGCTCATGCCCGGGACGCGTTTCAGGTTCGGGATGGGGTCGCCCTTGGTGTTGATCCATGTTCCCTGGAAGGAACCCGGGAGAAACCCGTTGCCCCAGTTGGCCGCGTGGCCTTTGGGTAGTCCGCGGCCCTTGGGATCGCTCATGACCATGAAGGCTGGCAGGTTTTCGTTCTCGGTGCCGAGCCCGTAGGCCACCCAGCTCCCCACGCAGGGATGACCCATGCGTGTTACACCCGTGTTGGCCATGAAGAGGGCTGGGCTGTGGTTGTTGGACTGGGTGTGGAAAGACTTCACGAATGCCATCTTGTCCACGTGTCTGGAAAGATGGGGGAAAATGGAGGAGACCCAGGCCCCACTCTGGCCGTGCTGCTTGAATTCGAAGGGCGACTTCATGAGAGGTCCCACCGCATTCTCAAAAAAGCCCGTGGTGGGATCGAAGCCCTCGAGCTTCTGCCCATCGCGCTTGGTAAGTTCCGGCTTGTGATCCCAGGTGTCGATGTGGGACGGACCGCCGTTGATGAAGAGCCAGATCACATGCTTGGCCTTGCCATCGAAGTGCGGCTTGCGGGCCTCCAGCGGATTATTCCCCAGTTCGACGGCCGCGTGGCCGTTCTCGTGCAGGAGGGACGCGAGGGCAAGGGCACCCAGTCCACCGCCAGCCTTGCTCAGGAGTTCACGGCGGTTCCAGACGTCTTCGAGGCGATTGCAGTTCATCAGGATTACTCCACGTAGATTATTTCATTGGAAGCGAGGAGGGCGTGGCAAAAGTCCACCAGGGCGGGTTCCTTCTTCCCGCCGTAGCTCGCGATCTGTTCATTGAGAAAATTGTGCATCCGCTTTCTCTGTTCTTCGGTTGGAGGCGATCCATGGGCGCGGTAGACTGCGCTGCCGACCGGATCGCTCTCGGCCATTACGGTTTTCGCAAAGTGGGTCGCCATTTCGCGTACCTGCGGACTGTTGATGAAGACAAGGGCCTGCGAGGGCGTGGTGGTCACTGCCCGCCGCCCCTGGCTTGTCATGGAGTCGGGCCAGTCGAAAAGCTGCATTATGGGCACCAGCTTGCTGCGCTTGACAAAGAAGTAGATGCTGCGCCTTTTCATGCTCTGGTCCAGGGTGCCGGCTCCGTACATCCTGTGGTCAAGCAGCCCGCTTACCGCCAGGGCATTGTCCCGAATGATCTCGGCTTCTAGGCGGCGGGGTTCCCGCTTCCACCAGTAGAGGTTCTTCGGATCGGCACTGGCGTTGGTCCCGTTGTCGGAGGAGCCCATGCGATAAGCTGCACTCATCATGATCTTCTTGTGCATGCGCTTGAGGGTCCATCCGTGGG
>DMYM01000406.1 GCA_003483645.1 Verrucomicrobiales bacterium | reverse complement strand
ATCTCATCGATGTAGATGATCCCGAACTCAGCCAGTTCGACATCTCCCTCGGCCTTTTGCACCAGGTCGCGCACCAGGTCATCCACGTCTCCACCCACATATCCGGTTTCCGAGAACTTGGTGGCATCAGCCTTCACGAAGGGAACCCCGATCAACTCGGCAATATGTTTGATCAGGTAGGTCTTCCCCACTCCGGTGGGCCCCACCACGATCACGTTCTGCTTCTGCAGTTCGATCCCTTCCGGCAGTTTCCCGTGCTCGTTCTCCAGACCGCGGAGGTATTTGGCATGATTGTAATGGTCGCACACTGCTATCGAGAGAGCCTTCTTGGCCTCATCCTGCCGGATCACGAAGCGATCGAGGTGCGCCTTGATGTCACGGGGAATGTAATTGAACTCAAAAACACTGTCAGCGGACCGCTCATCAGAAACCTCCGGTTCATCGTCCTCCACCTCCTGATTCATCCCTGGCATGGCCCACTGGACGTTGCCCATCTTTCCAAAGAGCTCCTGCAGACCACGCTGCAACTCCTCCGGAGTCGGACCCGTCCCCGGACCTTTCTTATCCTCATCAGACATCGGGGCGGAACATCGTCCCAAAATCGATCTTGTCAATAATTGCCTGTGGCGCGGACCACCTGCTTCCCCTTACTCCCCGAAATCCTCCAGAACCTGCTCCCACCGCACCCGAAAATCGGGACGCCGTTCGATCAACTCCCCGGCCATCCCACGGGCCTCGTTCCTCAGGTTGCTGAGCCAGGCGAACGCCACAGCCTGCAGCAACCGATCTCCCTTTTTCTCCACGGTGTTCGGATCGTCGATCAGGACGCGATGCAGTACCAGCAGGGAACCCGGTTCGATTTTCTTCCAGCTCAGGGAAAGCGCCGCGCCATCCTTCTCCACCATCAGCCCCCCTTTCTGGGAACCGATGATCTGGGTGTAACGCGTGCCACTGCGCGTGTTGAGAACCACTCCGTCGGCCCCGGGACCAAGGGTGCGGGCCAACTCTTCGACGAAGATCTCCGCTTCCCTGCAGAAAAAGAGGAGCGCTGCCCGCTGATTCCGTTCCAGTCCGCCGGCCAACTCGATCTTCTCCAGCGCCTTGGCCCCTTCCGGGAATTGTGCATTCGCAAAGTGCCTCTCGCCCACTTCCTCGAGCAGGACCCTCCAGTCATCCTGCACCTTTCGGGTCCGGAGATGTCTCAACCGCCCTCTCAATCCGCTCTGCCAGACCTTCACGTTGAAACGGGCCCGCCCCCGCGTCAGCAGGGAGGTATAGAGCTCGTCCAGTGCCTCGATACTGGCCTGCAGCTCAGCCCGGCTTTTTCCCTCGATCCCATAATCCGCCTTCCCCAGAAGCTTGTAATCCACGAGGTAGCGCCGGGCCAACTGCCGATAGGTGCCCATCCATTCCGCTTTCGGCCAGGGCCCGTTCCGTGAGAGCTTGCTGAACATCGCGTGCGCGCGCTCCAGTTCACCCTGCTCCCACATCTTCAACGCCATCGCGAAAAAAACCGTCGCCCGAAAGGGTTGGTCCAGCACCTCCGGCACGCGTTCCTGCGGAACGAAGCGCAGATCGGTGAGGAGTTCCGCAGCCGACTGCAGTCGCCGCCCCATCACTGTTTCCGCGGCCTGGCGCTCACCGACAAAATCGTAGAGATCGGCCAGATGCTGGCGGGCATCCGCACTTCGTCCGTCCAGAAAGGCCGCCACCGCTGCCTCGAAACCCGCCCAGGCCCCCGTCTCGGTGGGCGCCTGCTCGTTATGCCAGACCCGAAGGAACTGTTCCTCCGCCACCACGAAGTCATCATCGGCCAGGGCCTGTCGTGCGCCTTCGTAGGCCTCGTTGATCTGCATCGCCACTTCCGGGTCCAGAGTGGGATCGCGTTCCGGATCGAGGACAAGATGTGGCCCCTTCGGATCCTCCTCTGCCCGATCGCCCCTGCCCACCTTGAAGAAATGGATGCTTCCCGCCACCAGGGTAGCGAACGCCACCGCCCACACGCCCAATAGCCAGACCCGACGATAGGCGTCATCCCTCTCCCGGCGTTTGGCGCGGATTGCGCCGTGCACGGGCACCTTTGTTCCTTTTGCCTTCAAGACCATTCGAGCCATTTCCAGGTCGGTCCGGAACTCCTCGTAGTCCTCGAATCGTCGAACCGGATCATGCTTCATCGCCCGCTCCACGATCTGCACGATCTCGTTGGAGAGCCAGGGTGCCACCTTCTTCAGGGAGGGAACCTCCTTCTTGGCCTCGCAGGCGGCCTGGTTGGTGATCTCCTTCAACTCCACCGGCGGAACACCCGCCAGGGCGTGGTAGAGCGTGGCCCCGAGAGCATAGATATCCGCCCGGTGATCTTCCTCGGCGTGCTCGAGCACCTCCGGGGCCACGTAGGTGGGGGTGGCCCAGATCTCGTCCGAACGAACCGTCCCTTCCTCCGTCAGCAACGACAGCCCGAAGTCCACCAGTTTGGCTGTCTCATCCTCGTCGATGAGGATATTAGCCGGCTTGATGTCCCGGTGGATGA
>DMYM01000429.1 GCA_003483645.1 Verrucomicrobiales bacterium | reverse complement strand
GCGCGATGTATTGGTGGTGCCGGGTAACTACTTCTTTTACGGTCTCGAAGATGAGCACTGGCCTCACCGGGACGAGTGCCTCCGCATCTCCTTCACCATGTCCGAGGAAGTGGTGGGGGAGGGCTTCCGTGTCATCGGTGAGGAAGTGAAGAAGGCCTACGAGGGCCGATAGGCCAGGAGTAGTAGGAGCAGGGCCCTCAACAGGGACCGTCGCCCCACCTACGGGGTCCACTCCATGGCACGCAGCTGCGTCTGTGGACTGCTGCGAGTTGCGGGGGAGAAGAGGGTCTCCTGGCGTGTCCTGCCTGCATCCAGACGCTCCAGCAGATCCGCGTGAAGTTTCTTCTCCCAGAGCAGGGCGGAATGGATGGGGGACCAGAAACGAACGTTATCGCCCTGCTGCCACCTGGGGCTCTTGAGAGGGAGCATGACCACGTCGAGCGGACTGCGGTAGGAGGCGGTGGGTATCTCAAAGTCTTCATAGATGTGCCCACTCTTCTGCAGGTTTTCGAGGAAGGGGCTCTCCGGCCGCATTTGCCTGGCACCCCGGCCAGGATAGAGGTAGGCCATATAGGTTCCGTGGTGTGGAGTGGCGATGGTGTAGAGCCCCTGGCAGCGTCTGGCGCCCTCCAACTCCTGCAGGTAATAGCGGGAGATCAGCCCTCCCATGCTGAAGGCCACGATGGAGAACTCGGCGCTCTCGCCCCACTCTGCCTCGATGAGGTCGCGGAGTTGTCGTGCCATGGGCTCGAGGCCCTTGCGACCGTCCACCGGTTTGAGGGAGGGAACGAAACATTCGTAGCCGTTGGCCACAATGGCCTTGCGGAGCGGCTGCATGCCGATGCGGGTGTCAAAAATGCCGTGCAGGAGAACGACCTTGCCCTTGGAAACCCGGCTCGATTTGGCGGCGATCTGGTGCTCCGGCTCCGGCTTGAAGGTGGCTCTGCTACAGGAAATCATGAGGATCGCCAAGGTGAGGAGAAAGACAGTGAGGACGGTCTGCACGGGTGTTCGCCTGCGATTGGCGGAGCGCCAGGGTGGGGTTTTCGTGCGGCCCTTTTTTGAGGAGGGTGCGCCGGGGAACGGCCTGGGGGAGAAGATCAGCATGTCGGAAAGGCTGGAGGTTTCTTAAAATAGAAGAAATTGTCGAACCGTTCCGCTCTGTCGCGCGCCGGGCCCGGTCAGCGGCATCCGTGCGTTGTAAATGACGGAATCGAATTCCATGGCCACGTGATCCTACCGGATTTATCGTTGCGGGGGTTATCGATAGTCGCAATCTGGACATCGAGGCAGTCGATATACCTGGATTTCGGTATCCCGGCCGGAAAAGGATCTCCAGCTCGGTATTTCGCTGGACTGGACACTAATCGTTGGCACAGCGTCGCCCTTGCAATAACCATCATGTTCCCAATGAAATCTTTGATTACCACTACCCTGGTCGGTGCCTTCATTTCCACCTCCGCTGCGGGGGCTACCGGCTGGCAGACTGATTTCGAAGCAGCCAGGAAACTGGCCTCCAAGGAGAAGAAGGACCTCCTCCTCGACCTCACCGGTTCGGACTGGAAGCAGGGCTTCCTGTACGATCGCCCTGGTAGTGCGCTATTCTTCTTGATCACCCAGGATGAAGGCCAGGAGCCAAAGAAAAAGAAGGCTGTTGAACAGGGGAAGAAGGAGGACAAGGGTCCTGATGAGGGCACCCTCAGGAAGGCGCTGGCCAAGACGCGCAAGCAAGTTGAGATCGTGCAGAAAAAGATTGAGGGGGACCACGCCCTCTGGACGCGTTCCGGGGAGCAGATGAAAGAGTCTCGGGAACGCTTGGCCGAACTGGAAACCTCCCTCGCGAGGGAGCGCCTGCAGTTTGACAAGCTGCGCCAGTCGATCGCGCGCATCGAACGGGAACACAACGACGACCACGACCGCGAAGAAGCGCTGGCTGCCGAGTTGGCTGGGCGCGAAAAGGCCCTGGCAGACTTCGAGAGCAAGCAGGACGAAATCACCAAGCTTGAGAAGAATGCGGCGGAGTTGCGTCGGCAGGCCGGGGAACTGCGCAAACGGGCCGAGGAGCTTCGCGAGAAGTAGCGCCTCACAATTGCGGTATCCGATCTCCTGTGCAGATCACGGCGTGCAGGAGGCCTGAACCGTTATTGGCTTTCGCGGAGGTGGTGTTCAGCGGTTCAATCTAGGCGCCTCGTCCTCCTTTTTCCAAGGCTCGGCACCGTCCAAACGAACAAGTGTTCACAAGAACATAATTCTTCTTGTCAGGGCTCCACATACCCGTTACGGTTCGTTCATACCAAATCAAAATTGTCATGACTACTGTTGCTGCTAAACCTAAGCCAATGGCCAACCAGAAAGCCTCCGCCTCCTCCGAAGAACAGATTTCGCCTCCCAAGTCGGCCGCCTCTCCCGCCTCTTCCTCTTCACCCGCCCGGGACAAGGCTGCCGAAAAAATGGCGGAAGCTCGCAAGAAGAACCTCGATCTTGCCATTTCCGCGATCCAGAAGGAATTCGGCGAGACCGCTATCATGCGGATGGGCGATGAGCATTGCGTGGATATCGATGTCATCCCCACCGGAAACCTCCTCATCGACCGCGCCCTCGGGGTGGGAGGACTGCCCCGGGGCCGGATCGTCGAGATCTACGGTCCGGAATCCTCCGGGAAGACCACCCTTACCCTGACCGCCATCGCCCAGGCCCAGCGCCGGGGTGGACTGGCCGCCTTCATCGATGTTGAGCACGCGCTTGATCCGCAGTATGCCCGCAAACTGGGCGTGAAGCTCGATGACCTCCTGGTATCGCAGCCTTCTTCCGGGGAAGAGGCCCTGCAGATCTGTGAAGCACTGGTGCGTTCTAACGCCATTGATGTGGTGGTCCTCGATTCGGTGGCCGCCCTGGTCACCAAGCAGGAACTTGAAGGTGAGATCGGCGACGCCACGGTGGGCACTCAGGCCCGCCTCATGAGCGCGGCCATGAGGAAGTTGACGGCCCTGATCTCCAAGGCGCGGACGGTTTGCATCTTCACGAACCAGATTCGTGAAAAGATCGGAGTGATGTTCGGTAATCCGGAAACTACTCCCGGCGGGCGGGCCTTGAAATTCTTTTCCTCTGTCCGCCTGGACATCCGCCGAATCGGCCAGATCAAGGCCACCGACGGCACGGTGCAGGGAAACCGCACCCGTGTCAAAGTGGTGAAGAACAAAGTCGCTCCTCCCTTCAAGGAGGCCGAATTCGATATCATGTTCGACGAGGGAATTTCCTCGGTGGGCTCGCTCCTTGATCTGGCCCTGGAGTACAATCTCATCCAGAAACGAGGAAGCTGGTTCAGCTACGACGGGGAACAACTGGCCCAGGGCCGGGATGGGGCCAAGGAGGCCCTCAAGGCCGATGAGAAGCTCTACGCCGAAATCGAAGAGAAGGTGAAGGAGCAGCTCAACGCCTCCACCAAATAGCGGACTGGAGAATAAGAGGAGACCCCTCCCATTCCCGGGATTGCCCGCGATCGCCGGCAATCCCGGTGCCGCCACCCTACTCCACGAAGATCCTGCTCGCCCGCCGGCAGCAGTGGCGCCCTCCCGGAAGATTAACCTTGGAAGGGGAGGCCGGATCCAAAAGTGCCAGGCAGCGGTCGATCAGCTCGCGGGACAGGTCGGGAACGTCCGAGTCCAGCAGGTAGAGAAAGAGGGCCCGACGCTGCAAGGGGGCGGGTAGAGTGCGCAACTTGGGAAGGAAGAGCCGCTCCTGGGGATCCACGAGGTCGAGAACCCCGAGAAGATCATCAAGGGCCTCCTGGTCTTCCCGACTGGCCCGGGCGGCCCGGACGATGGCGGGCACTACATCGCGCTCCATGAGCTCCTGAAGAAGCGGTAGCGCTTCGGACCGGAGTCTGTTGCGTGCGGTAAAGGGATCTTTGTTACTCGCATCCTCCCGGTAGAAAATGTTGCGTTCCTCCAGGTAGGCATCGATTTCTCTGCGCCGGACCCCGAGGAGTGGACGAAGCAAAGAGAGCTTTTTCCGGTGCACCGTGAGATCGGACTGATATCTCATGCCCTTCAGTCCGGCCGAACCCCGCAGGAGGTTGAGGAGCACTGTCTCGGCATTGTCGTCCGCATGATGGGCAAGGAGCACGTATGGACACCGGTGCTTGCGGGCACATTCCACGAAAAACTCATGGCGGGCACGGCGGGCAGCGACCTCGAGGGATACCTTTTCTTCTTCGGAGCGACGCTGGACGTTTGCCCGGGAAATCTCAAAGGGTAATCCATGGAGTTCAGCCAGCTCGCGTACGAAAGCTGCATCGTGGACGGAAAAAAGCCCGCGCAACTGGTGATTGAGATGACAGAGGACGAGCTTGTCTGCGCCTGTGTCGAGGAGGGCATGAAGCAGGGCCACCGAATCGCGGCCCCCCGAGATTCCGAGCAAGTAGCGACGGCGGGGCGAGAAGCGCGAATCGAGAGGCAACGGCATCTTTTGCGGGTCCCAGGATAGAGTGTTCCCGGCCCCCTTAGCAAGAAGGCAGGGAGAGGTGGCGGGAAGACAGCATTTGCGCGGGGAGCGGACTGATAAGGAACTGTTTCACCGTCACGGCAGGGCTCATTGTGCCCCTCGGCCTGAGCCGCACCCTTCCTCTACCCGATTTTTTCGGCGCCGAAGTAGGGGACCAGTGGTTCGGGGATCGTAATTGAGCCGTCGGGCTCCTGGTAATGCTCAAGGAGGGCCACGTAGAGTCGTGGGAGAGCGGTTCCGGATCCGTTCAGGGTGTGGCAGAGCCGGTTCTGTCCCTCCCGGTCCTTGAAGCGCAGTTTCATGCGGCGGGCCTGATAGTCGGTGAAATTGGAGCAGCTGGAGACCTCGAGATACTTTCCATGCCCCGGTGCCCACACCTCGATGTCATAGGTGCGGGCCGCTCCGAACCCGATGTCGCCGCCACAGAGTTCGATCACCCGGTAGTGAAGGTTCAGCGATTGCAGGATTTTTTCGGCATGGCCGGTGAGTTCCTCAAGGGCCTTGAAGGATTCGTCGGGGTGCACGATCTGCACCAGTTCCACCTTGTCGAACTGGTGGACCCGGATGATTCCGCGGGTGTCGTGTCCCGCGCTGCCCGCTTCCCGTCGCCAACAGGGGGTGTGGCTGGTCATCTTTATGGGGAGATCACTCTCCTGCAGGAGAGTCTCGCGGTAGAGGTTGGTGACCGGAACTTCCGCGGTCGGAATGAGGAACAACTCGTCGTTTTCGATGGGGTAGATCTCCTCCGCAAATTTGGGGAGCTGGCCGGTTCCGGTTCCGCACTCGCGCTTGACGACGTAGGGCACGCCCACTTCCTCGTAGCCGTGTTCACGGGTCTGGATGTCCAGCAGGTATTGCACCAGAGCGCGTTGCAGGCGGGCTCCGGTTCCCCGGAAGACCGGGAAGCCGCTCCCCGCGATACGTACGCCATCCTCGAAGGAGATCAGTCCGTGATGTTCTGCCAGCGCGACGTGATCCCTGGGATCAGCGATCTCAGGCTTTTCGCCCCAGGCACGCAACTCGGGATTGTCTTCCTCGCTCGTGCCTTGAGGGATACCCTCGTGGGGCAGGTTGGGGATGTTGAGCAGCAACTCCGTCTGCCGTGCCTCGGCTGCCGAACCTTCTTCCTCCAGGGTCTTGATCTGCTTGCCGATTTCCTTCACCTGCGCCTCGATGGAGGAGCTGTCCTCACCCTTCGAGCGCAAGGCACCGATCTCCTTGGAGGTCTTTTTGCGCTCGGCCTGCAACTGCTGTTTCCCGGTCTCGGCCTTGCGGCGTTTTTCGTCGCAGCTCAGGACCTCGTCGATCAAATCCGCCGAACCGTCGTGGCGGGCGGCCAGGCGCTGCCTGATGGCATCGGGATCTTCGCGGATGGCGCGGATGTCGATCATGGGAATGCGGGCGGGATAAGAACAGTGAAGTCGCGTGAGTTCACGCGAAAACTTTGAAAAGGCTGAACGGCGATTTTACCCTGAAACCTCCTTCTGCTCGGCGAGGAAGGCCTGCCGTGAGAGTTCAGCGTAAAGTCCGTCAGCTTTCAGCAACTGGTCGTGGGTGCCCTGTTCCACAAGGGCTCCGTCGTCCAGCACGTAGATGCGGTCCGCGTTTCGGATCGTCGACAGCCGGTGTGCGATGACGAAGGCGCTGCGGTTGGCCATGAGGGCCTCCAGGGCCTCCTGGATGAGGCGCTCTGTTTCCGAATCAACCGAGGCGGTTGCCTCATCCAGCAGGAGGATGGGGGGATCCTTGAGCAGCGCGCGTGCGATCGAGAGCCGCTGTTTCTCCCCACCGGACAGTTTCACCCCTCGTTCGCCGACGTTGGTATCCAGTCCTTCCGGGAGTTCCCTCACGAATCCTTCTGCCCGGGCGGATCGCAGGGCGGCCCAGAGATCCGCTTCATCGGCATCCCGTTTTGCCAGACAGAGGTTCTCGCGGACCGTGCCGTTAAAGAGAAAGGCCTCCTGGGTCACATAGCCGAGGGCCGAGCGCAACGAGGACTTGCGTGTTTTGCTCAGTTCCTGACCGTCGATGGTGATGGATCCATTTCCGTACTCGTAGAAGCGACAGAGCAGATTCACCACCGTCGACTTGCCCGCGCCGGTGGGACCGACCAGGGCGATGGTCTCACCCGGTCTGGCTTCGAGGGTGACCTCGTGCAGGGTCGGTTGTTTTCCGTAGGAGAAGGACACCTTGCGGAAGCGCACGTGTCCGCGCACCGGTTCGGGGAGCGGTTCACCGTCCTCGGAGTGGGGTTCATTCTCCGCATCGAGGATCTCGAAGACGCGGTCGGCGGCGGCACGGGAGGAAAGCGCCATCTGGTTGAGTTGATGCAACCTGCCCACCGGTTCGTAGAAGAGGGAGAGCAGGAGGAAGAAGAGGATCAGCTCGCCGAGTTCCATGCGGCCGTTCATCACCGCCAGACCCCCGAAGCCGAGAACGAGGACGTAGCCCACCATTCCGACGAAGGACATTCCCGGCGAGTAGAAGGCCCACCAGCGCATGATGCGCAGACTGGCCTGCCGCAGCTTGTCGGAGAATATGTTGAAGCGTTCGTGCTCCTTCTCTTCCGCGGTGTAGGACTTGATCTGGCGAATCCCCGAGACATTGTCGTGCAGAAGGGCATTCATGTCGCTTGAGGCCTCGCGTTGCTCCCGGTAGCGCTCCCGCGCGTCCTTGGTGTAAATCCATGCCCCGAGCATCAGGAAGGGGACCGGCAGGGTCGCCCACAGGGCCACGGTGACATCGGTGTAGTACATCACGGTCCCCACCGCCAGGAGCTGGATGAAGGACACCAGGCCCAGTTCGATTCCGTCGATGAGGACCCGTTCCATGACCGCCACGTCTTCGACCACCCGCGTCATGATGTCGCCCGTGCGTCGGCCATCGAACCAGCGAAGGGGGAGCCGCTGGAGCTTCTGGTAGAGATCTGAGCGGATGTCGAAAATGACCCGCTGCTCAAAGTGGTTGTTGAGGATAATTCGGCCGCAATTGAGGCCGTCCTTGAGAAAAAAGGCCAATAAACCAAGGAGAACCCAGAACAGAAACTGCCCATGGCGCTCGGGGTGGGGGATGATTTCGTCCACCACGTGACCGGTAATAAAAGGGAAAATGACGACGCTGAGGGCCATCAGGGTGGCGCACAGGAGCTGGGCACTACCCAGGGCAGGGTAGCGCCGCAAGTAGCCCAGCACCCTGAGAATCGTCTCCATCGGCCCTGCGGAGATAGGCCCCGGGCATGCATTTTGTAAAGACAGTGAAGCATTTTCCGGAAATTTTAGTGTTGTGAG
>DMYM01000051.1 GCA_003483645.1 Verrucomicrobiales bacterium | reverse complement strand
CTCACCCTCACTTACTCGTCGATTTCAAGGGATGTAAGCTTGTCCCGCCCCCTTCCATCTCGCCATACTGCATATCCCCCACCACAAACCCCATGACCCGCTCCCTTCCTCTCCTGGGCACACTTCTTTCTGGCACTGCCCTCCTCTTCTCATCCCTTCCCTCGGACGGCGCTCTTCCCCGGATCGAACTTTTCTCCGCTAACCAGCTCTCTGTTCCATCCGGCACCAGCGTGAGCCTGGAATGGGTCGTGACTGACGCCGAATCCCTCAGTCTTGACGGAGTGGATGTCACCGGCATGACCACCCTGGCCGTCAGCCCCCTCATCTCCACCACCTATACCCTGACCGCCATCAATGCGGAGGGATCGGTGGAGACCGGACTGGAGGTAAACGTTCTCAATGCGCCCCGCGTGATCGGGGCGGAAGCACGCTTCGTCGAGGTGGTAAAGAACGACCCTGGCAACACCCACCTGCATCTTTCGGAGATGGAGGTCTTCCGCATCGGCATCTCGCCCGATGAGGCGGATGAGGACGGGACCAGCAGCAATGACCTGGTGCAGGCCGGCACCCCTTCGGTTGTCTCCGCCCGCACCACCACCCTCCTCGACCACGGAGATCCCACCGGCGTCTTCGACGGAGACCTCGAGCGGAGCAATGCGGTCTGGTCCACCAGCCACGTAGCCGGAACGCTTGCCCGCTACATGCTCGACCTGGGCCGCACGGAGTCCATCGGCCTTGTTCGCCTGTTCGGACGGGAAGACGCATGCTGTCTCGAACGCCTGGAGAATGTCACCGTCAATCTCTACTCTGACAACGAAGGAAGTCCGGGCGGAATCGTGAGCACCGCGACGTTCCCGGAAACCGCCCCGGCAGGTGAGGCCGGGCACATCGAACTGGATCTCTCCCTGCCCGATCCGGGCATCAGCGGTTTTACGGTCGACCGGAGTTTCATCCCCCCGGACGCGCCGGTCACCCTCTCCTGGTCGGTCAACTCCAGCATCACCACCGTGACCATCGACCAGGGTGTGGGCGAGGTCACGAACCGGACCGTGAATGGGGAGGGCAGTATCACCCTTGAGACGGGACCGGGGGTCAGCACTGTTTACACGTTGACCGTCGAATGGCCCAACGGCACGAGCGAGGCCAGCCTGGCGGTGGAAGTCTCGACCCTTCCCCTCATCTATGACTTTACCGCCGACCAGAGCCTGGTTGCACCGGGAACTTCCGTCTCCCTCAGTTGGGATGTCGTTAATGCCACCACCCTCACCCTCGATGGCATGGACGTCACCGGAAGGCAGGGAGTGGATTTCTCCCCTGGCGAAACCGCTACCTACACGCTGACCGCCAGCAACGCCCGCGGCAGCGAATCGCGGGACATCCGCATCGCCGTGGTTGCCCCCGGGGAACCGCTCATCACCGAGTTCATGGCCGACAACAAAAGTGTCCTCCTCGATGAGGACAACGAACACTCCGACTGGATTGAGATCTGCAACCCCACCGGGCAACCCGCCTCACTGGACGGCTATTACCTCACCGACGACCCGGACAACTTGATGATGTGGCGCTTCCCCAGCGTCACCCTCGCCCCCGGTGGCTATCTCCTCGTCTTCGCATCCGGAAATAATCGTGCGGTGACGGGCAATGAGTTGCACACGAACTTCAATCTCGACCGCAATGGCGAGTACCTCGCCCTCGTCAGACCGGATGGCACCACCATCCTCAACGAGTTCGCTCCCTATCCAGCCCAACGCGCGGACGTCTCCTATGGATTCGACGCCGGGGCCCTGCGGGAGGGCTACTTTACCACCGCCAGCCCGGGCACAACCAACCAGTCGGGCTTTACCGGCTTCGTGGCGGACACCACCTTCTCCATTGATCGCGGGTTCTTCGACGATCCTATTGAAGTGGCCGTCACGAGTGCCACCGAGGGGGCCGTCATCCGTTACACTATCGATGGATCCAAGCCCACCAGCCGGACCGGACGGGTCTACACCAGCCCGGTCCGGATCGCAGCCACCACCGTCCTGCGCGCCGCCGCCTTCAAAACGGGACTGGTTCCCACCAACGTGGACACCCAGACCTACATCTTCCCTGCCGATGTCGTGGCCCTGCCCACCATGAGTCGCAGCGTTACGGAGCATCCCGTGCACGGACCAAAGATGTTGGAGGCCCTGAAGGCAGTGCCCTCCATCTCGCTTGTCTTTCCCGGAGATGTGGACCGCACCGAAAAACAAGCTTCGGTGGAGTTCATCAACTTTGAAGCCGGCAGCACCCAGATGGACATCGGCATGGCGCGTTACGGCAACCGTTTTACCGACTTCACCAAGCGCAGCATCCGGCTCAATTTCCGCTCCCAGTATGGACCGGCCAAACTGCGTTTCCCTATCTTCGATGGCCACGAGTACGAGACGATTCCCCCGGCCGACCAGTTCGACAGCATCGATCTGCGCTCGGGCAACCACGACATGCAGGCCCGGGGTGCCTACATGTCCAACCGCTTCAC
>DMYM01000347.1:6299-12537 GCA_003483645.1 Verrucomicrobiales bacterium | reverse complement strand
TTAAAACATTTCAGCGAGCAAATAAGCTGTAGGGGGTTCTTCTGGAAAGATTTTAGATTGACCGGACGGTGCTCTATGGTGTACTAAAGTGCACTAATTTACTGCAAAGTGCACGGTGGGTGTCCCAACAAATAGTTTCGAGGGAGTATATAATTTCAAACTGGACGCTAAATTTCGCGTTTCGGTACCGTCGGAGTGGCGTCCGGGGAGGGGGGAGGCTCTGCCCCTGCGACTCTTGAAGTGGCAGACCTACAAGATTCCCGTGCTCAAGGCGCTCACCGATGAGGCCTTTGAGGCCATGATTGACTCGATCGACGGATCGGATCTTCCGGCCGGAGTCAAGAGTCAGCGGAAGGGATTGCTCTATTCCCGCAACACCCAGGTGGCCATCAACGACCAGGGCAAGGTGCTCATCCCGAAGAAACTGGCTGAAGAGCATGGATTGGAGGCCAGCGGGGCTGTGCACCTCTCCGGTCGCGGGACGAATTTCGACATTGTGAGTCCGCGTGATCACGACGCAATGCAGGCGGCCGAGGAGTCCCTGCTCGGTGACCTCTACGAATCGGTGGACTTCTCCTGAACCTTTACCTCGAACTAGACTGACAAACTGCTGATGTTCCTGCCTTCTCCAACCCCGGTTCCGTCGATGGCGTGGTGCCTAGCGGACTGTTCAACAGCTCTGTTGACGGTGCCGGGGTTGGGGATCCCTTTCCATGCGACGCAGGGAGAAGGGAAGACGGAGAGTAGTGAAGGCCCGCGTGCCTTCCACCATGTTCCAGTCCTGTTGGAAGAGGTGATTCATTACCTTGCTCCGAGGGCAGAGATGACGATTGTTGATGCGACGCTGGGTGGAGCCGGTCATGCTGTTGCGATCCTGGAGAGGGGTGCACGGTTGATAGGCTTTGACCGTGACCCGGAGGCCCTCGCTCACGCCGGGGCCCGCTTGAGCCAATATGGCGAGGCTGTCACGTTGCAGCAGCAGAATTTCTCGAACCTTCTTGCCGCTGGAAGGGAACTCACCCCTGAGGGAGTGGATGGGATTCTGCTCGATCTGGGGGTGTCGTCCCACCAGCTTGATTCTGCCGATCGGGGGTTTTCGCTGCGATCCGGGGGGAGCCTCGACATGCGGATGGATCCCGGAGAAAGGCTCACAGCGGCGGAATTGGTGAATGAATGGAATGAAGCTGATCTGGCCCGGATCTTCCGCGACCTGGGTGAGGAGCGGAAGTCCAGGGCGGTAGCCGGAGCAATCGTGCGTCGCCGTGTCACCAAGCCGTTCAATGACACCCTGGACCTTGCTGACTGCGTCGCGGGAGTTGTGGGCCGTAAGGGGCGCATCCACCCGGCGACACGGGTTTTTCAAGCTCTGAGGATGACGGTGAATCGCGAAATGGAGGCCCTGGAAGCAGCCCTGGAATCGGCCCCGGCGTTGCTGAAGCCCGGAGGACGCATGGCGGTGATCACCTTCCACAGTCTGGAGGATCGCATGGTCAAACGGTTCTTCAAGTCCCGCAGCGTGCGCGAACTTGACCGGCCCGAGTGGCCTGCACCGCGCCCGAATCCGGACTGCTGTCTGCGGGTGATCACCCGCAGACCGGTGACGCCTGCCGCTCCCGAGGTCGCAGGGAATCCCAGGGCGCGCAGCGCCAAGTTACGGGTGGCGGAAAAAAGGAAGGTGGGCGAGCAGTGAACCGCAGACGCAAAGTAAAACCTCATCTGGGATTCGGGACGGTCGTGTTCCTGATAGTGGCCGCGGTGATGATGGCGGCAGCGGGCGTTTTTCACGCCTACGTCAAGAACCGCCAGATCAACGTCGCACGGGAAATCCAGGGAATGGAGGAACGAATCTCCCAGCACAAGCTGGATATCACGACGCTTGAAGTGCGGCTCGACGATCAACTCAATCCGATTCTGATTAATGACCGACTCAATGAGATGTCTTCTGATCTGCGTCGGATCCCGGTAGGAGTTGTAAAGGAAATTCCGGTATCGCGAAGTCGGAGTGGTAAAGTTACGGCAACTGTTCCCGATCAAGATCCGCGTTCGATCTCAGTACTTCCCGCCACCGTCTCCGCTGCGGCTGGTGGGCCCTGATCCCTGTGAAATCTGCTGTTCATTCCCGCGCCCTGCTGGTTTGCCTGGTTCTTGTGACCGGGTTCAGTGGTCTTTCGGCCCGGCTCATCTACCTTCAATGGATCGATCGCGATACTTCGGCGCCCAAGGCGGCCCGTAATCGGACGGACAAGGAAATCATTCCGGGCAAGTTCGGGTACATCGTGGATCGAAACGACCGCATCATGGCGCGGAATCTGCCGGTCACCACCGTGGTTGCAGATAAGATTCACTTGCGTGATCCAGAGGTGGCGGCGAGGGGCGTGGCCTTCGCCGAACTCGTGGACAGCAGAGAATGGATCGAGGGGACGGAGCAGGAGCGCCGTCGATTCCTGAAGCGCCGCACCCGTCGAATACGCGAGGAGTTGCCCCTGGGGGAGCTTCTCGATCGCTATGTCGAGCACATGATACCGATCGCGGCGCGCGCCATCGGCATCGATCCGCAGGAGCTGGAGGAGAAGCTCAGGGTGAAACTGGAGTATGTCACCATCGCGAAGGATCTGCGGGAGGACGAGGCAGACGAGATCCAGGAAGCGCTGGAGGACAACTTCATCTACGGGTTCCGCTTCGAGAAGAGAGTCAAGCGGTGGTACAGCACCTCGAACATGGCCACCCACGCCACCGGCTACGTGAATCACGAGGGGGTGGGGCAGTGCGGGTTGGAGCGTGAACTGGGCCCCTACCTGCGGGGCCACGATGGTTATCAGATCACGAGAAAGAATCAATCGGGACTGGTTCTGCTCACCGGTGGCGGGGTGCTCAAGCCGCCCCGGTCGGGTTTCGATGCCAGGCTCTCTCTCGATCTGAACATTCAGACCATCGTGGAAGAGGAGCTGGACTGGGGTCTCCAGAAATTTGAATCCAGCTGTGGAGCGGTCGTCGTGCTTGAACCCAAGAGCGGTGACGTCCTGGCAATTGCCAGTCGACCACATTTCGATTTGAACCTGCGGCAGAACATGGACGAGTCGGCCATGCACTATGCGGTGCAGGGAGTCTACGAACCAGGTTCGACCTTGAAGCTGATCTCCGCCGCGGCGGCGCTCGACCTGGGCATAATGAGTCCAAAGACGCAGACGTATTGCCACAACGGATACATGAGGATTCCGGGGGGCTACGTGAAGGACTACAAGGGCTTCGAGAATATCACCCTCGAGGAGGTTCTCGCCAAGTCGAGTAACATTGGAGCCTACAAGATCGGCTTGCGGGTTGGAACGAGACGCTACATGGATTATCTGCGCCGGTTCGGGTTCACTCGGAAGACGGGAATTACCCTGTCCGGGGAAGAGGGGGGCTGGACTACCGACCCCGGCAACGGGATTAACTTCTCACGGATTACCTATGGCTATGGAGTGGTGGTTACACCTCTCCAGATTGCCTGTGCGTACGCGACTATTGCGAACGGCGGAGTGCGTATGAAGCCGCGCCTGGTACAGGCTCTTCTCGCAAACGATGGTACGGTGGTGCAGGAGTTCCCTCCCGAGAAAGTGGAGCGGGCGGTGTCCGAAAAAACCGCGCGCAAGATGTGCGTAGCCCTTGAGACGGTGGTGAATCCGCGAGGCAAGGGCAATACCGGTAAATTCGCGGCGGTGCCCGGCTATCTTGTGTGCGGAAAGACGGGAACCGCACGTCTCTACAAGGACGGAGCATATCTTTCGGATCGTTACGCGGTCTCCTTTGCCGGATTCATGCCCCGCGACGATCCCGCCTTCGTCTGCGTGGTAGTGATCCGCGATCCCCTTACGAAGGAGGTCAAGATAGGGGGAGGTTCGGTGGCGGCCCCGGTTTTCCAGCGTATTGCGGCTCGCACCGCGGCTTGCCTGAATCTTACTCCGACCGAGCCAGTGGAGGAGGCCATCGCCTCCAACGGCAGTTAGTTTCACCATGATCCTGCACGAACTGATTGATCCTCTGCCCCGGGCGGCTTTGGCCGGGTCCGCGGATTGCGAGGTGTCCGCACTGCGGGACGACAGCCGGAACGTGGGACCCGGTGATCTCTTTGTGGCAGTAAGAGGCGACACCGTGGATGGGCATGAATTTATCGGGTTGGCCCTGAAGGCGGGAGCCTGCGCCATTGTAGCGGAAACGTCGGCCTATTCAGATCTTCCCGAAGGCGTGAGCTGGGTGCTGGTGCCCGATTCGCGCCAGGCTCTGGGCCTCCTGTCCAGCGTGTGGTGCGGGAACCCGTCCTCCGATCTGCGGGTGGCGGGAGTGACCGGGACGAACGGCAAGACCACTACGGCCTTTCTCATCCACCGAATCCTGAAACAGACGATGCAGCGAGCTGGCCTGATCGGAACGGTGATCTTTGACGATGGTTCGAAACAGGAGGTGGCCAATTTCACCACGCCCGGTACGATCAAGCTGCAGGAGATTCTGGGCCGCATGCGGGAGAACAGGTGCCCGGGAGTGGTTCTCGAGGTATCGTCGCAGGGGCTGGAGCAGGGACGGGCGGATGCCATTGCCTTCGATGTGGCGGTCTTCACCAATCTGAGCCAGGATCACCTCGACTACCACGGTACAATGGAGCAGTATTTCGCCTCCAAGCGCCGCCTCTTTGACAGCGTAGCAGACGACGTGGCCGGGAAAAGACCCACGGCCGTGGTCAATCGCGACGACTTCTACGGGGAAATCCTGGTTCGCGAGTACGCCGATCGGGTCAATTTGATCACCTACGGATTCGGAGTGAATTGTGACTTCAGGGCCGGCAACGTGAAGCAGACTTCCCAGGGTGCTCAGTTCCAGCTCTTTGCCAAGGGCAAGTCCTATCTCGTCCGCCTGCCGCTCATCGGTCGGTTCAATGTCTGCAATGCGCTGGCCGCGCTCGGGGCCACGGCGGCCCTGCGGGTGCCCATGCGCGAGGCGGTGGCGGCTCTCGCCGGTGTGCCTCAGGTGCCGGGACGGATGGAGTGTGTTGGATCAGTGGATGGAGCTAGGGTCTTCGTGGATTACGCGCACACGCCTGACGCTCTCGATAGTGTATGCCGCACCTTGCGCGAACTCGATCCTCGCCGTCTCATTACGGTCTTCGGTTGCGGGGGTGATCGTGATCGCGACAAGCGCCCACTCATGGGCAGGGCCGCGTCGCAGCACAGCGACTATTGCGTGGTGACCTCCGACAACCCGCGCTCGGAAGATCCGGAGAGCATCATCGCAGACATTGAGCGCGGCATGTCGGGATCAATTTATGAGCGGGTGGTGAACCGGGAAGAGGCTATTCAGACGGCGGTGCAGGAGGCCCGCGGTGGGGATGTGGTGCTCATTGCGGGCAAAGGGCACGAGGATTACCAGGAATTCGCGGACGGGCGGATTCCGTTCGATGATCGCAAGCAGACACGTGCGGCCATGGATGCGCGCCGCAAGGCCCGGGGAGAGGAACGTTCATGAATACCTACCCGATCCAGAAGCTGAGCGATGCGATGGGGGGGAAGCTCATTTTGGGAGGAGGAGACGCCCTGGTGGAATCCGGGGTGTCCACCGACACGCGCAGTCTGGTACCGGGTGCCCTCTTCGTTGCCCTGTCCGGCGAGAACTTTGATGCTCACGATTTCCTGGACCAGGCAGTGGACGCCGGGGCCGCCGGACTGGTGGTCCGGGATCTCCCCGATGGCCTGGATCCCGGGAGGTGTGCGGTGATTCAGGTGAACGACACCCTCCTCGCGCTGCAGAAGTTGGCCCATTGGTACCGGGGAAAACTCGATGTGGTGGTGATCGGGATCACCGGATCGAATGGCAAGACCAGTACGAAGGATTTCACGTCATCCGTGATCGGACAGCGCTACCAAGTCCATGCCACGAAGGGGAATCTCAACAATCACATCGGGTTGCCACTGACGGTATTGGAGGCAGACGACGACGATGACGTGCTCGTCGTGGAGATGGGAATGAACCATTCCGGCGAAATCGCACCGTTGTGTGAAATCGCGCAGCCGCATATCGGAATTATTACCAACATCGGGCATGCGCACATCGAGTTCATGGGGAGCCGGGAGGCCATTGCGGAGGAGAAGGGAGCCCTCGCACGTTCACTTCCGGAGATGGGAACGCTTCTGGTGACTGCCGGGTGCGAGTTTGCGGATTACTTCGGGGCTCGTAGTCATGCGCGTTCGGTTCCGGTGGGTAACGGGCG
>DMYM01000347.1:0-5993 GCA_003483645.1 Verrucomicrobiales bacterium | reverse complement strand
CGTTCCGGTGGGTAACGGGCGCGGTGTGATTCGAGCCGAAGGACTACAACTCACGGAAGCTGGTTCCGAGTTCGAGCTCGTCATCGACGGAGAGGAGAGTTCCCACGTGCAGCTTGCGGTAGCCGGCAAGCACATGGTGAACAATGCTCTCCTGGCGGCGGGAGCAGGCTGGGTGCTCGGATTGACACCGGAGGAACTGGCCTGTGGCATGGAGGCCGTCCAGTTGACCAGCGGTCGCCTGCGGTGTTTCGATCATGACGGGATCACCGTGTATGACGACACCTACAATGCCAACCCGGACTCGATGCGGGCTGCTATCGGTGTGGTGGCCGATCTGGCCACCGGCAATGGCAGTATCCGGACAGTTGTATTGGGAACGATGGGGGAACTGGGCTGCTTCTCTGAAGAGATGCACCACCAGGTGGGCGCGTATGCAGCCCAACGGAACCTGCGGGTGGTCAGCGTGGGAGCCGAGGCGGCAGGAATAGCGGAGGGGGCTCGGGAGGGGGGAGCGCCTGTGGTGGAGCACTTTGATCAGTATGAGGACGCTGCCAGGTGGCTACGGGAGACGCTGCAGGCGGGTGACGTGATCCTCTTCAAGGGCAGCCGCACGGCGGCCGTGGAACAGGTCATGAACCAGGTCTTCCCCGAAAACGAAAACTGATGTTTTACTGGCTTTACGAACAATGGGAACAAGCCCGTGCCTCCGGTGCGGGTTGGGCGGATCCATTCAGCTTCCTCAATATCCTCCAGTATATCACGGTCCGGGCGGGACTCGCTACCATCCTGTCCTTCCTCGTCATTCTCATCTTTGGGCCGAGGGTAATCCGCAAGCTCATCTCGCTCAAGGTAGGCCAACCCATCCGCAGTGCGGAGGAAGTGCACAAGTTGGCGGAATTGCATGGCGACAAAGCGGGCACCCCCACCATGGGAGGTGTGCTCATCCTTGGAGCAGTTCTCGTGGCAGTGCTTCTGTGTGGCCGTGCGCTCAATCCCTTCGTTGCAGTCACCTGCTGTGTGATGCTTGCTCTCGGATTGCTGGGATTCATGGATGACTACAACAAGGTGGTCCGTAAGAACTCAGAAGGCATCAGTGCGTGGCAGAAGCTTTTCTGGCAGTTTATGATCGGTGGTCTGGCGGCCTGCTTCCTCTTCTTCAAGCCCGAGGTTTCCGGCTTCGGACTTAGTGACAGCAAGGTGATGGAGGAGAGGCAGGGTTACTTTCTTGAAGTTTCGGATGGGGTGCGCACGGATGCAGGGACCGAAGTCTCCGAACCGGTGGTGCAGCACTTCAAGGTCAGCGAGATCAGTTTCCCGTTGATGCGAAAGCCTTTCCTCAACCTCTCCTGGCTTGCCATTCCTTTCTTCATGATCATCATCACGGGTTGTTCTAATGCGGTGAATCTTACCGATGGGCTCGACGGACTGGCCACCGGTTGCACCATCACGGTTTCTCTGGCCTACGCCGTAATAGCTTATCTGGCGGGCCGCCTGATCGGCCTGGAGTATCTGCACATCCCGTTTCATCCGTTGCTGGGGGAACTCACGGTGGTCCTTATGGCACTGGTAGGGGCCGGGATGGGATTCCTCTGGTGGAATTGCCACCCCGCCAAGGTCTTCATGGGGGATACGGGTTCGCTTGCCATCGGTGGCGCGCTGGCTACCGCCGCGATCTGTATCAAGCAGGAACTTCTCCTTGTCATCATCGGTGGAGTGTTCGTGGTAGAAGCTCTCTCCGTCATCCTTCAGGTAGGCAGCTTCAAGTTGCGAGGAAAACGCATCTTCGCGATGGCTCCCGTTCACCATCATTTTGAATTGCGAGGCTGGCATGAAAGTCAGGTCATCATCCGCTTCTGGATTGTCTCCATTGTGCTCGCCATGGCGGGTCTGGGGCTTCTCAAGATACTTTGACGAAATGAATCTCGCTGGTCAGAAAGTTGCGATCCTGGGAGTCGGCCGGAGTGGTCGGGCTGCCGCGCAGCTGGCGTTGCGGCAGGGCGGGACGGTCACCCTCTACGATTCGGCCTCTTCCGAGGCCTTCGCGGGCGTGGCGGAGGAAATTGTCCGTCATCCCGGGGCGACCACGGAGACGGGTCGGGCCTGCGAGGCTGATCTGGTGGTGGTCAGTCCTGGTATCGAAACAGGAGGGGAGTTCGCGCAATCCTTTGCCCGGGGAGCCGGAAAATTCATAGGGGAGACCGAGTTGGCCGCGCGATTCTATGAAGGGCGCGTGGTGGGTATCACGGGCACCAACGGGAAGACCACCACCACCGAGTTGGTGCAGCGCATGGTAAGGGCCGAAGGGATGAGCTGTGAAGCATGTGGCAATTACGGCCGCCCGTTTGCCGACGTTGTTCTGGGGAACGATCACCCGGAGGCGGTCTCCCTGGAGCTGTCCTCCTTCCAACTCGAGACCATTGAGACCTTCCGTCCCGATGTGGCGGTCTGGCTCAATTTTTCTTCCGATCACATGGATCGCTACCGGAGCGTGGGAGAATATCATGCAGCCAAGCGGCGCATCTTCAAGAACCAGAGATCCGGGGACACCGCAGTGGTGCGTCTCGGGGAAGAAGTGGGAGACCTTGTCGCGCAACGCGTCAGTTTCTCCGGCACGGAGGCTGGCGGCGATTATGAGTTGCAGGGAACCTCCATCGTTTCGGGCGGAAGCACGATCCTGAACCTTTACACAACCCGCCTGCGGGGTGTTCACAATGCCGAGAATGTGATGGCCGCGGTGGCGGCTGTACAGGCCCTGGGGGTCTCACGTGAAGCGGCGTCGGAGGCGTTGGCCGGGTATGCCCCTCCATTGCACCGTTGCGAACTGATCCGAACCCTCGATGGAGTGGAGTATATCAATGACTCCAAAGCGACCAACCTGCATGCCCTGGAAGCCGCCCTCCTCTCCCAGGATCGGCCCACTATTCTCATTGCGGGCGGAAAAGAGAAGGGACTGGACTACGAACCGCTCCTGCCGCACCTGGAAAAGTCAGTGGAGACGGCAGTGGTCTTTGGCGAGATCCGGGATCGATTGGCTGCCATCTTTTCGCAGGCGGTGACCACCCGGGTGGCCGAGAGCCTGGAGGAAGCGGTAGGCATCGCGCGGAATGCGGCCCCCCACGGGAGCACGGTCCTCTTTTCTCCCGGCACTTCCTCCTTTGACATGTTTTCCGGCTATGAGGAACGCGGTGACACGTTCCGGGCTACTGTGCAGGCCCTCAAGTGAGGTCCGTAATTCAACCGATAACAAACACCCCAGATGAAAAGGCAATCGTTCCAGAAAAAAAGACTTCCGACGGGCGGAGGAAGCCTGTTTGTGTTCCATTCTAGGATTCGCCGACGGAAGAAGCAACGGGTGGCCGCCAGCGCCGACCTGGCTTCCGAAGTTCCCAACCTTGGCGTGGCAAGAGCCCTCCTGGTGATCCTCGTCCTTCATGTGGCCGCCATTGCCGCCATCTTCATTCACAACCGGGTGACGGACGATGACGCCGTGGCGACGGGCAGTGGGTCGAAAAATGCGACCTCGGATTTCGCCACGCAGGACAAGGAACCGGCGACCGCCGCCAAGGGCGGCGAGACCTTCTACTTTGTCTCGACGGGCGATACCTATGATCGGATCGCCCGGTTGAAGAGTGTTGATGTGCAGGAACTGCGCGATCTCAACAATGGCAAGGGACTGGATCCCGGCGCTATCCTGCGCATTCCCACCAACAGGATTGCGCCCACGGCGGAGGCTGCATCCGGTAATCTGGATCCCGTTCCCGATGCTTCGGAACCATCAGTTACGCCGATCAACCAGGTGGCCGCGGTGGTGAAGCCGAGCGTAACCCAGTCCGGGGTGGAAGGGGCCGCTTCCTCGACCGTCAGGGTGAGCCGGGATCAAGCGGCGCCGCCCTCCCGCCTGCAGGCCGGAGACCCGGTTCCGGCGGCTTCCAGACAGGTTCAGGCTCTTGAGCAGGGCTCCTCAGCCAGGATCTATGCCGTAAAGAGCGGCGATACTGCCTGGCGGATTGCACAGCAGCATGATGTATCGGTTCAGGCGCTTCTGGAAGCCAATGAAATCAAGGATGCGCGGAGACTGCAGGTGAACATGAAACTCCGCATTCCGACCCGCTGAGGGAAGGAATGACGCCAACCTGTCACCATGGGTCGTCGCGCTGCCATCATCCTCTGTATCTCCGTTGCCGTTCTGGTAGCGTTGGGGCTTATCATGCTCGCGAGCACGAGTGCCTGGGCATACGGGATGGATGAGGATCCCTATTTGCTCGTCAAGCGGCAGGGAATATTTACCGGGGTAGGGCTTCTTGCGGCCCTGGTGGCTGGATGTATTGATTACCGGATTCTGCGCAGGATATGGATGCCGCTCCTCATCGCAGGATGCGTGCTCCTGACGCTCTGTTATGTGCCGGGGGTGCAGGTGGTGGTGAAGGGTGAAGCACGCTGGATCTGGGCGCCCGTGATCGGACGCTTCCAGCCATCGGAGGTGGCCAAGCTGGTAGTGATCATCGCACTGGCAGCGTGGTTTGCGCAGCACCAGGCGGAAGCCAGGTCGTTCCTGCGGGGCTTTGTGCTGCCCGGTCTATTGCTGGGAATCCCGGTGGCGCTCATCTTCTTCGAGAAAGACATGGGGACCGCGGTGGCCCTGGGCGGAGCGGGTTTCCTCGTGATGTTTACGGCCGGGACCCGGGTGTCACTATTGAGTCTGGTCGCGGTGGTTGGGATTCTGGGGCTCTACAAGGCGGTGGAGAGTGACCCCTATCGACGTATGAAGTTTGAAGCGCTGCTGAATCTTGATGATCCGGAGGTTCAGCGCAAGGCGGGCTACCAGCAGTACCGGGCCAAGCTCGCTCTGGCATCGGGCGGACTCCTGGGGGCGGGTCTGGGTAACGGCGCCGAGAAGCACGGCTACCTGCCGGAGGCTCATACCGACTTCATCTTCCCGGTGGCGGGCGAGGAACTAGGCCTCCTCTGCACCCTGGGAATCGTTTTCTGCTTTGTTCTGATCAGCACATCAGGAATCTCGATTGCGCTGCATGCATCCGACCGGTTCGGCAAGCTGCTGGGGCTTGGACTCACGGTGGTGATCACCCTGCCGGCCCTGATGAACATCGGGGTTGTCACCAGTGTCCTGCCCAACACCGGTCTGCCACTGCCTTTTGTGAGCTACGGGGGCACCAATCTGATCTTTACACTTGCGGCGGTGGGCCTGCTTGTCAGTCTGCACCGACGTGCCTATTACGCCGAATGTGCCGAGATGCCCGTCATCAAGGAGAGGCAGCTCGCACTGAAGATCTAGCGAGGCAAAGCCCGGGTCCCGGCTCTCCAGTCAAGTCCAAGGTCTAAAGTTTCAATTTCCGTGCCTCAGAAACTTTCCGTCGTCATTGCCTGTGGAGGGACCGGCGGACATCTCTTTCCCGGCATTGCGGTGGCGGAGGAACTGAAGCGTCGCGGGCACCGGCCGCTCCTCCTCATCTCACGAAAGAAGGTGGATGCCGACGCCTCCGCCAAGTATGGCACCCTGGAATTCAGAACCGTTGCGGCCATCGCGAAACCGCCGACTCTTTCTCCGAAGATGCTGCCCTTTCTCTGGCGCCTCTGGAGAACGATTCGCCAGTCGAAGAGGCTCCTTAGGGAACACCGCGTGGAGGTGGTCCTCGGGATGGGCGGATTCACATCACTTCCTCCCGTTTATGCCGGAAAGAAGATGGGCCTGGTCACCGCCCTGCACGACTCCAATGCCCTCCCCGGGAAATCGAACCGGATGGGGGCGAGGTGGTGCAGTAAGATCCTGGTGGGACTTGAGGCCGCACGGAGCTACTTCCCGGGAGGCGAAGTGGAGGTCACCGGAACCCCGGTGCGCCGCGAGTTTGGAACCCTGCCCTCCAGAGCCGAAGCGCGGGAAGGTCTTGGCCTGTCCGTTGATCAACCGGTGGTGTTCTCCTTCGGGGGCAGCCAAGGTGCGCGGGGCCTGAACACCCTGGTGACCGAGGCGGCGG
>DMYM01000387.1 GCA_003483645.1 Verrucomicrobiales bacterium | reverse complement strand
CGGGGGCGCGCTGGGCCCCTGCCAGTGATGCATTTCAGACCGGGGTGGAGCCTCCGGTGCTGGTGAACGTGCCTGCCACCGGGATCATGACCGACAGCGCCAAGGTAGGTGCGGAGGTGACCAGCACGGGAGGAGAGGTGCCCCTTGTGACCGTTTACTATGGCCTGACAGATGGCGGCACCACCGAGGGGGACTGGGATGCCTTCGCCTTGCTGGGGGCGCAGTCGGGGGCGGCCACCACCACGATTACTGGTCTCCAGACCGGCCGCACCTACTTTTTCAGGGCCCGGGGGGTTAATGGAGGAGGAACGGTCTGGGCGTCGGCCACCGCCAGCTTTGCCACTGCACAACCGGTGCCGCCCAGCGTGGTGAATCGCAGTGCGGACGGGGTGCGGGGTGCCTCCGCCAACCTGCGGGGGGAAGTGACCGACGCTGGCTTCGATGCTCCCACTGTCACGATCTTCTATGGTGACAATGACGGTGGGATAGAGCCCGGATCATGGGATCAGTCAGTGACTATCGGCGAGCGTAGCGGTGAGTTCTCTCTTTTCGTTTCCGGTCTGGCGTCTCTCACCACCTACTACTTTCGTTGCCAGGCCACCAATGTGGCGGGCACTGCCTGGGCACCGGCCAGCGAGACCTTCACGACCACTGACCTGCTCAGCAGCTCGATTGTGATCAACGAGATCCACTATGATCACGAACCGAAAACCGAAGGCGGGGAGTTCATTGAGATTTTCAATTCGAGTGACTCTCCCGTTCTGCTGGCTGGCTGGCAGATCAATGGCGCGATTGATTTTGACTTTCCGGCGGGAACCCAGATCTCCGCCAACGGGTTCCTCGTGATCGCGGAGGATCCCGCGGCCATGAGTGCGGTCTTCGGGATCAGAAATGCCCTTGGTCCCTACACCGGTCGGCTGAGCAACAGCGGCGAGCGTCTTGAACTGGAAGACGAGAACGGATCTCTGGTGGACGAGGTCGACTATGGAATCGGGTTTCCCTGGCCCACCGCTTCCCGGGGAGCAGGTCCCTCGATGGAACTCATCAATGAGAGTCTCGACAACGACCTGGGAAGTTCCTGGCGGGCCTCCGGCAACGCCGCACCGGGTGGAGCGCAGGTCACTTATGTGGAAGCGGGGCAATCGTGGCGTTACCGTAAAGGCACGAGCGAAGCGTCCAACCCGGTTGACGCCTGGCGCCTGCAGGGTTTCGCCGAAGACGAGACCTGGGTGACCGGGACGGCGGGGTTCGGTTACGGGGACGGAGACGACACCACGGTTCTGGACGACATGAGGAACAACTACGCGAGCGTCTTCCTGCGCAAGGAATTCAACCTGACGGGGACCATTCCCACCCGGCTCGAGATCCGCGTCTATCACGATGACGGTGCGATCGTCTGGATCAACGGCGAGGAAGTGGCCCGGGTGAGCGTGGACCAGGGGGATCTCACCTACCGGGGAGTCAGGGCTTCTGATCCACCCGGGACGGTAACCGGCAGCGCGGTCAACAACCAGGAGGCGACCTGGACCGACATTCTGTTTCTCGGCGCACAAAACACGCTCCAGCCGGGTATTAACACCGTGGCCGTGCAGGGTTTTAACAGCGTCCTTTCGAGCAGCGACTTCTCCCTGGATTGCGAAGTAAAGACCCCTCCCCCGGGTAACTCGGCGATAGGGGATCCCACTCCCGGGGCAGCCAATTCCGTATACGCAGTCAACGCCCCTCCCAATATCCGGCAGGTTGAGCACATTCCTGTGCAACCCGCCGAGGGCGAGGAAATGGTGGTCACCGCCAAGGTCACTGATCCGGACGGGATAGGGAGCGTGACCCTGAGCTACCAGCTGGTGGAGCCGGGTGCCTACATCCACAAGGAAGACGCGGCCTACGAGAATGGCTGGGTGCCTCTTGCCATGGTGGACAATGGCACGGGCGGCGATGTGGCGGCAGGTGATTCGGTTTTCACGGTGACCATGCCCGCCGGATTGCAGGTGCACCGCCGCCTTATCCGCTACCGGATCACGGTGGAAGACGACCTGGGCAACGCTCAACAGACTCCCTACGAGGACGATGAAGCACCGAACTTCGCCTACTTCTGTTACAACGGGGTGCCGGACTGGTCGGGGTCCAAGCGGCCGGGGGTGTTTCGTAGTGCCAACTACCGCGCGGACGCTCTCGAGAGCATTGCGGTCTATCATCTCATCACCAGGGAATCTGACGTGATCCGGTGCCAGTGGAGCGGACCGACCGACGGTCAGTACCGCTACCTGGGAACCTGGGTCTATGATGGGAAGGTCTACGATCACATGCGCTATCGGATCCGGGGTAATGCTTCCGTCCGCCAGGTGGGCAAGAACAAGTGGAAATTCAACTTCAACCGGGCCCGGCCCCTCGAGGCCCGTGACAACTACGGTCGCAGGTATGATGTGCCCTGGGACAAGATCAACGGACTGGCCGCTACCAACCCATGGTGGCGTAATGATGTCTCCACGGATGGCACGGTCTTCGGTGAGTCCCTCGGGTTTCGCCTGTATCAGCTGGCAGGTGGACTCGCCAGCAACACGCAGTTCTATCACTTCCGCGTCATTGACAAGGCCGCGGAGGCACCTTCAGACCAGTATGATGGTGACTTCTGGGGTCTCTACATCGCGGTCGAGCAACCCGACATCAAGTTCCTCGAGGCCCGCAACATGCCCGACGGAAATCTCTATAACGTCCACGGCGGGTCGGGATCCACCAAGCGGGCCCAGGGCTCGACCCAGGCCAGCGACAAGTCGGACCTCTTCACCTTCCAGGGACTGCACAGCAGCGGAACCTCGCAGGCCCGGTGGGAGGCCCACCTGGACCTCGACGACTACTTCGCATTCAACGCGATGAACCTCGCAATCAATAACTCCGACATGCGTCCGCAGGAGAACGTGAACTATTATCACAACTCGGAGACCGGCAAGTGGCATATCATTCCCTGGGACATCGACCTCACCTTCGAGGACGCTCCCCATTGGGGTCGGGGAGACACCTCCGCCTGGGAGCGCATCTATCACTGCCTGCGGTATTCGAGCATCAACCAGGCCTATGAGAACAGGGTGCGCGAAATTCTCAACCTGCTCCTCGACAATGACCAGTCCGCCCACCTGGTCGATGAATTCGCGGGGTTCCTGACCAAGGGTGGTCGCTACAACATCGTGGAAGCGGGACAGGCAGTCTGGGACTACCATCCGCGCAAGAACAAGAAAGGGATCTGGTACGGCAATTTCAATTCGTCGCTCCTGCCCAACCGGACCTTTGCGAACCTCGCCCAGTATACCAAGGACTTCCTCACGGTGGGTGGCTACGGACGCAGCAACCTGGCCAGCAAGGCGGTTGACAACGCGATCCCTGACAAGCCCACCATCGTCTACACGGGCCCGGCTGGATTTCCCGCTGACGCCCTGACCTTCCAGTCCTCGTCTTTCAGCGATCCGCAGGGAGGTCGCACCTTTGGCTGGGTAGAGTGGCGTATCGGGGAGATTCGCAACCCGGATACTCCCAACTACGTGGAAGGGGATCGCTACATCTACGAGATCGAGACCTACTACCAGAGTGCCCGGCTCAGACCTTTCCAGAGCCAGTTCACCTTCCCGACTGCCGAGGTGAGACCCGGCCGGACCTACCGCTCCCGGGTGCGCCACATCGACACCAGTGGTCGGGCCAGCAACTGGTCCGATCCGGTGGAGTTCACCGCCACGACCCCGGACCTCGATCCCTGGACCAACAACCTGATGGTCACCGAGGTTCATTACAATCCTCTCCCCGCCAGTGCGGCTGAAATCGCGGCCGGATTCGTAACCTCCGACTTCGAGTTCATTGAGATCCAGAATATCAGTTCCACTCTTACCCTTGATCTCACCGACATCCGCTTCACCAAGGGAATCGACTTCGA
>DMYM01000373.1 GCA_003483645.1 Verrucomicrobiales bacterium | reverse complement strand
CCCGCCCGGTCCGCCCGGTCCGCGCCCGCCGGGTCCACCAGGTCCGCGCCCGCCGGGTCCGCGTCCGCCAGGTCCACCGCGGCGATCATCTCGACGATGGGGCCGGGATCCCCGGCTACCACCGCCCTCTTTCTCACTCTTCTCCTTGCGATTGACCCAGCACTTCACACCGATGATTCCGTAGACGGTCTTGGCTTCCGCAAATCCGTAGTCGATGGGCACCCGCAAGGTCTGCAGGGGGACTTTCCCTTCCCGGTACCACTCGGCCCGCGCGATATCGGAACCTCCGAGACGACCTGCACAGCGAATCCGGATCCCCTCCGCTCCAAAATCCATGGCAGTCTGGAGCGTCCGCTTCATGGCGCGCCGGAAACTGATCCGGCGCTCCAGCTGGACGGCCACGTTTTCGGCCACCAACTGAGCGTCGAGTTCCGGATCTCGGACTTCCACGATATCAATCTTCACCTGGGCTTTACCACAGATCTTCGAGATATCTCCCGTCATACGCTCGATCTCTGATCCCTTCCGTCCGATCACGAGACCAGGACGGGAGGTATGGAGCGTGACGCGAACGCTGTTCCAGGCCCGCTCGATAATCACCTTGGAGAGAGCTGCAAACTGAAGACGGCCACTCAGATACTTACGCACCTTTAGGTCCTCATGGAGCTTCTCGCGGTAGTCCTCGCCCTCGGCATACCACTTGGAACGCCAATCGTGGTTCACAACGAGTCGGAATCCGATAGGATTTACTTTATGTCCCATAATTCTTGGTGTTGGGGAAAGGGTATCAGTCTTCTTTCTTTTCTTCCTCCGCGGCCTTCTGGCCCTCGGCGGACTCATCGGAAACTTCCTCCGCGATATCGCTCACCTCGTCGACTGCTTCCGCTTCGGGTTCATCAGAGGTCTCCTCCGCGACTGGAGCAGACTCCACATTGGTCGGGTCGTCGGTTTCCTGCGTAGCCGGCACCTCTTCCTCCGTCTCCTCGATCTCAGGCTCTTTCGCCTTCGGCGCGGGCTTCTTCTTGCTCTTGGGCTTGCGGTCGCGAGCGGGCTTCTCCTCCACTTTCATCTCATCGGTGAGGATGATATAGATGTGGCTGGTGCGCTTGCGGATGGCGCTGGCCGATCCGCGAGCACGCGGCTTGTAGCGGTTGAAGGAGGGACCATCCGAGATGTTGGCTTCCTTCACATGGAGGCTGTCAGCCGCCAGGTCGTGATTGTTCTCGGCATTGGCCACCGCGCTCTTGAGCGTCTTTCCGATCAGAAAAGCCGCTTTCTTGGGAGTGAAATTGAGGGTATCGATGGCGTCGGATACCGGGAGACCTTGGATCTCACGGGCCACATCCCGCGCCTTCTTGGGCGAGATGCGTGCATACTTGTAAACGGAACGAACTTCCATGACAGGAGGGGGAGAGCTTATTTCTTCTTGAGGGAAGCGGTGTCGTTGAACCGCACCGGGTTGTTGTCGTTTTCGAGTCGCTGAACGAACACCCCGCAAATATCAGGGCGCACATCGGCCACCATCGCTTCGGCCACTACCTGGTCGCCGCGCATGATGTTAAAGACCATTCCGATCCGTGCATTCTCCTTCGTGCCCACGTTAAGCACCACCAGACCACTCTTTTCGTCAATGCTCTTGACGAGGGCATGCTGGAGATTTCCACGGTCGATATTCTGTTCAGGTTTGTTGCGCAACCCCAGTTCCACCTCCAGAGCCCGCAGGTGAGTCTCAAGCTGAGCTCGAGCCTCGGGATCGGCCGTGATGGCGGTCTTGATGAAGGCCTGCGCCGCAGCCGAAAGACGGATGGAAGTTTCCTCCAACCGGCGCAGACGGCGGTCCAGCACGGTCACGTTCTGCCAGGCCTCCACCGTGCGCTCGTCGCCATCGCTGAGGAGATCCTTGCCCAAGGCCTGCAGTCGCACCTTGATCTTGACCAGTGCCTCGGCGGATTCCTTCTCGCGCCTGTTAGCTTCCACCAGGCTTTCTTGCAGATTGACATTCCGGATTCTCAGTCGGGCGTTCTCGGCCTTGAACCGGGCCAGGTCGTCCAACTCCTGAGCCCCGGCCACGGAAACTCCCGCCCCTGCCGCCAGAATGGCGCCGAGGATAAACTTTGCGGGAGTGTTCTTCATGTTGAGAGAAGGATGGAGTTGCAGGATCCTGCTAGGCGTTATGTTTTGCCCACGCCTCCGTGAGCCCTGAAAATACGAGTGGGGGCAAATTCGCCCAGCTTGTGACCCACCATTTCCTCGTTCACGGAGACCGGAACATGCTTGCGGCCGTTATAGACGTTGAACGTCAGACCAACGAACTGCGGCAGGATGGTGGAACGACGCGACCAGGTCTTGATCGGCGCACGGCCACCCGCGTCCTGCGCGGCTTCCGCCTTCTTCAGAAGGCTGAGGTCCACGAACGGACCTTTCCAGACGGAACGAGCCATCTCGCTTACCTCTTCTTCTTCGCGTGGCGGCTACGGATGATGAACTTGTCCGTCGCCTTGTTGTGGCGGGTGCGCGCACCCTTGGTCGGCTTGCCCCACGG
>DMYM01000263.1 GCA_003483645.1 Verrucomicrobiales bacterium | reverse complement strand
CCGCAGGCTTCTCTTCGGCCGCAGCCTCTTCAGGCGTATCCGGCTTGTTATTATCTTCCTCGGCCATGAGTGGAGTGGGAAAAATCTTTCGTCGTCATTGCTTAGATCATTTTCTTGGCACCCACCGTCTTCTTGCGGCCCTTCCGGGTGCGAGCGTTGGTCCGGGTGCGTTGGCCGCGAACCGGAAGACCCCGCTTGTGGCGTTGTCCCCGGTAGCAGTTGATGGAAGTGAGGCGCTTGAGGGCAGATTGAATCTCCCGACGGAGATCTCCCTCGATCGCGATCTCCTGGCTCTGGATCGCCTGCGCGATCTTCACCAACTGCTCTTCGGAGAGTTCCCCGGTACGCAGGTTGCCATCCACTCCGGCCTGCTCCAGGATCTTAAGGGCGGTGGTTTGCCCGACTCCGTAGATGTAGCAGAGAGAAGCTTCGATACGCTTCTCGTTGGGGATTTCGATTCCGAAAATACGTGCCATATAGTGTGGAGGCGTTGTGAACGCGCGAAAGGGGCCGAGCTATTTAGCAAAGCAGCCCTTGCTGGCAAGCGGAAATCCTCGATTTTAAAGGGATCGAAGCCCCCAGGTCCCCTGCCGGGGGATTCTCCCGGCCTCCGCCCGGCTCCCCCGGCGCCGGAAGGGCACCAATGCTCTCCCATCCCGGACGGTGCACTTCCCATGCGATCCGGGCCGCTGTAGGCGGAATCCCCGCTAGACAAAACAACCGGGGCCGGTAGCGTCGTTTAACTGATACACACTATTCGTCAACCTCATGGACTCCCGCCCTGCAGATTCGCCCGATCCCCTCGAACCCCCCCCAAGTGCCGAAGCTCCCGCCCCCGACGACCCCGCTTCGGCGGTCCCGGATACCCCAGAAACCCTGCCTCCTGACGATGTCGCTGCCATCGATGAACTGGGAAAGCTCTACCAGTCTCTCAAAGACGAGCTGGGCAAAGTCATCATCGGCCAGCATGAGGTCGTCGAACAGCTGGCCATCTGCCTCTTCTCCCGTGGCCACGCCCTCCTCATGGGCGTCCCCGGCCTGGCCAAGACTCTCCTCATTTCCAGCGTGGGCGAGTGCATGCATCTCTCCTTCAGCCGCATTCAGTTCACTCCGGACCTGATGCCGGCCGATATCACGGGTACCGACATCATCCAAGAGAGTGCCGTCACCGGAAAGCGCGAGTTCGAATACATCAAAGGCCCCATCTTTGCCAACCTCCTCCTCGCTGACGAGATTAACCGGTCCCCGGCCAAGACACAATCGGCCCTCCTCGAGGCCATGCAGGAAAACAAGGTCACCGTCCTCGGCCGCACCTACGACCTCGACAAACCCTTCTTCGTTCTGGCCACCCAGAACCCCATCGAGCAGGAGGGAACTTATCCGCTCCCCGAGGCACAACTCGACCGCTTCATGTTCCTCATCGAAGTCGACTATCCTTCCGAGGACGAAGAGCGCCGCATCGCCCGGGAAACCACCGGGGTTGATCGCGAACCTCTCAATGCTCTCATCACCGGTGAACAGGTTCTCAATTTCCAGCGACTGGTACGCCGCATGCCCGTTCCCGATCACATCTACGACTACGCGGTCGAGATCGTGCGCAAGACCCGCCCCGCCTCCGATGATGCCCCCGCCTGGATCAAGGAATACGTAGGCTGGGGAGCAGGCCCCCGGGCGGTCCAGTATCTCGTGCTGGGAGCCAAGGGTCGTGCAGCCCTGCGCGGAAACTATATGGCCTCCCTTGAAGACATTGAGGCCGTGACCATCCCCGTCCTCTCCCATCGCGTGATCACCAACTTCGCCGCTGAGTCGCAGGGCATGACTTCCAAGAAAGTCGTCGAGCGCCTGGCGGAGGAGATGAGGGAAGATTAGGGGACGCGGAACCCGGATGGGGGAACTCAGAGTCCGGACAATCGACTCTACGATGAGTAATCACAATCTTGAGAACCTCGAGGGGTCGTGAAATACGATTTCCTCGATTCCGATGTCATCGCCCGCCTCGGGGCCCTGCCGGTCGAAACCCGCCTGGCCATGATCGGGAACGTAGTGGGCAAGCACCGCTCGCCCCATCGTGGGTCCTCGGTGGAATTCGCCGAATACCGCAAGTATGTGGCGGGCGACGACACGCGTCGACTCGACTGGAAGGCTTACGCCCGCAGCGACCGCCACTACATCAAGGAGTTCGAAGCTGACACCAACCTGCGCGCCTACTTCGTGGTCGATTGCAGTGGATCCATGAAGTACGCCTCCGGCGAATTCGACTCCAAGATCCAGTTTGCCCGGAAATTCGCGGGCACCATGGCCTACCTTCTCGTCAACCAGGGAGATGCCGCCGGACTGTCCTGCTGCGACGACAAACTGCACCTTGAACTACCTCCCAGCAGACGACCGGCCCACCTGCAGAACTTCTTCGAAGTTCTCGGCGAACTGGAACCCAAGGGAGAAACCGGCCTTGTGGATGCCCTCCATACCGTGGCGGAGAAAGTCGGACAACGCGCCTTTATCTTCATCCTCTCCGATCTCTTCTGCGACCCTGACGCCTTAGGTGACGCTCTCCAGCACCTTCGCTACCGTAAACACGACGTGGCGGTCTTCCACCTCATGGATCCGCAGGAGATCGACTTCGATTTCACCCGGCCCTACCGTTTCGTCGACCTCGAGGACGACACCTCCATCGTCGTGGAGCCCAACCTCATCGCCAACGAGTACACCTCCGCCATCCAGGAATTCCTCGTCGTGGTGGAGGCCAGGTGCCACGACGTACACGCAGACTACCACCTGGTCACCTCGGACCAGGACTACGAGGAGATCCTCCGCGACTTCCTGACCAACCGCTTGCCAAAAAAGGGGAAACGATGAACCCGGCAAGAAGCAATCCATTCCCGGTGAGCAGACTGACGCGCTCCGTTAACGCCAGACAAGGCTCTCTTCCGGACTGTTCCCCGAAAACAAGATGACCTTCCTCCAACAGGCAATGCTCTGGGGACTCTTCGCGGTCTCCATCCCGGTCATCATTCACCTGCTGAACCGTCGACGCTTTCGCACTGTGGAGTGGGGTGCAATGCAGTTCCTCCTCAAGGCTACCAAGGAATCGCGAGGCAAGAAGCGCCTCAAGCACTTCCTCATCCTCCTCATGCGCTCCCTGGCTATCGCAGCGCTGGTTTTCGCCATTGCCCGGCCCCTGGCAGGAGGCTTCTTCGGCTGGGGAGGTGGCAAGGTGGAGACCGTTATCCTGATCCTCGACCGCTCCGCCAGCATGGAACGTGCGGAAAAGGACATTCAGGTGACCAAGCGTAAGAGCGTGCTCTCCCAAGTGGCCGCAGCCATGGGGGAACTGGACGGCGCCCGCCTCGTCCTCATCGACAGCGCCACCGGCAAGGCCCAGGAAGTCCCTTCCCCCGATATCCTGCCGGAACTCTCCTTCACTGCAGCCACCGACTCGGCTTCAGACATCCCCGGCATGCTCGTAACCGCTCTCGATTACATCAAGGAAGCCAAACCGGGCCGTACCGAGATCTGGGTCGCTTCCGATCTGCAGAAGGAGAACTGGGCTCCCCACGACAACCGCTGGGAGGCCTTCCGCGCCAACCTGAGCGAAGAGGAGTTTCAGGCCAAGCTGCGTATCCTCGCCCTCAATGGCCGCGAACGCAACGACTTCGCCATCCGTGTGCTCTCCGCCCGCCGGGAAACCGGGGAACTGGTTCTTGATCTCGAACTGAACCGCGAAGAAGACACCGGACCAACCGCTGTCACGGTCAATATCGATCACATGGGCGCCCGCTCCGGCAGCGAGGTCGCCTTCAACGGCCAGAGCCAGCGCTTCCAGAGACGTCTCCCCCTCGAAGGTGCAACGGGGGAGGGATATGGATGGGTCTCCATCGCCGACAACGCCAACATACGCAATAACCTCTCCTACTATGCCTACGGCAGGGAAGCGCCCATCCACTCCTACCTTGTGGTCGAAAACTCCACCGATGAGGAAACCGTCAAGTCCCTGACCAAGGCGCTCGCCCCCGGCTTTGCCAACCAGGAGGTGAGCATCCGCAATCCCAACCTCGCCCACCAGATCAACTATGAGTCCGCTTCACTCATCGTGTGGAAGGCCCCCCTCCCCGGACCGCCGATCTCCAACCAGCTGTTCGACTACGTGAAGAAGGGCGGCGTGGCTCTCTTTCTGCCGCCTGCCGATGACTCGGAGACCTCTTTTGGCGGACTTTCCTGGAACCCCATCACGGAAGCTCCCAAGGAGAAGTTCTTCATCGTCAACGACTGGGAACGGGGTGAGGGCGCCTTCCGTGACGCCCTTGACGGTTCCCCACTGCCCATGGACCGCATTCGTGCCATCAAGCGCCGGGGCATCGTCGGCGATTATACTGCCCTGGCAAGCTGGATAGACAACGAACCTCTCCTCGCCCGCCGCGTGATCGAGGCCGGCCAGATCCTCTTCCTCTCCACCCTGCCCAGCTACACCTGGTCAAACTTCGAACAGACCGCACTCCATCTGGTGGCCCTCCAGCGCAGCCTGGACGAAGGCAGCCGACGGCTCGGGGCGGGCTTCTTCGGCACCGCCGGCGAGGAGTCCTCCCAACCGGTGGGAGACGAGATCCGCAGCCGCATCGATTCCCATGCGGATAGCGACTCAGGCAATACAAAGTTCCAAGCCGGCGTCTACCGTCTCGGCGAACGCACCGTAGCGGTAAACCGCCCCGCTAGCGAGGATTCCCTCGAAGTCCTCACCAGCGTCGACCTGGAAACCGCCCTTGCCGACACCGGCTACAGCCTCCTCGAGGAACAGGACGCCTCCAGTGACAGCAGCCTGTCCCGTCCGATCTGGCGGGCCTTCCTCATCGCCATGCTCCTCTTCCTCATTCTGGAAGCTCTCCTCTGTCTCCAGCCCCGTCGCGTCGATCCCAATACGGCCCCCTCACCCCAGCCAACCTCCTGACGTGAGTTTCAACATCGGCAATTTCCACTTCAGCGCCCCCTTGCCCATCGCCATCACGGGCATCGCGGCCTGGTGCCTTATCCTGATCCTCTGTGTGGTTGCCTGGCGGCGCAGTGTGCGCCCGGGTCGTACCGGTCTCCTGGAGTTCCTTCGCCTCCTCTGCGGAACCGCGGCAGTCTTCTTCCTTCTTAATCCCGAGTGGCGCAAGACCATTGAGCCGGCCAAACAACCGGAGATCGTCATCCTGCACGACGGGTCAGGCTCCATGACAACCGCCGATGCTCAGCTCCCCGAAGAACTGAACGAACGCCGCGAAGTAGTCACCCGCAACGAAATGGCCGACGCCATTCTCGAGACGGAGTTCTGGAAACTTCTCGAAAAGGACGGCAAGAACCGCGTTTCGGTGGAGTCCTTCTCCGACGCTCCGGAAAGCGAGGACCCCGAAGTCAACTCCCTTGCCGTAACCGACATCTACTCCGCCCTTGCCGACCTGGTGGATACCCGCCCCGATCTTCGCGCCGTTATCATGATCGGCGATGGCGACTGGAACGCTCGGGACAAGCCCGCTCCGGTCGCGGCCGCTCAGAAGATGCGCCTCAAGGACATCCCGCTCTTCTCGGTGGTCACCGGCGCCCCTGCCCGCCTGCCGGATCTCGATCTCCTCACCGTCAAGGCCCCCACTTACGGTATCGTGGGTGAGAACGTGCAGATCCCGTTCACCATCGAGTCCTCCCTTGAGCGCGATGTACGCACTATCGTCCGCATCCGTGACCAGGCGGGCGTGGAGCGCACCAAGAATATCACCATCCCGCGGGGGAGCACCTACTACGATGCCATCCTCTGGCGCCTGCAGAAGGAAGGCAGCTCCACCCTGGAACTCTCCATCCCCTTTGCCGACGGCGAACTGGTCGAGAAGAACAACCGCCGCAGGTTCAACATCGCAGGCCGTCCCGAATCGATCCGAGTCCTCGTCGTGGAGACCCTGCCACGCTGGGAATATCGCTTCATCCGCAACGCGCTCTCGCGGGATCCCGGCGTTGATGTCGATTGCCTCCTCCTCCATCCGCAACTCGGGGAAGGCGACGGCCCCGACTACATCACCGCCTTCCCGGACAAACTGGAGGACCTGCAGAAATACGATGTCGTCTTCATCGGGGATGTCGGTATCGGGGACGACATGCTCACCGGGGAGCAGGCCGAACTACTGAAGGGCCTCGTCGAAAACCAGGCATCCGGCATTGTCTTCATTCCCGGTTGGCAGGGTCACCAGTTCAGCCTGCTTGATAACGAACTGGGCGGACTCCTCCCCGTTGTCCTCGACGAGGAAATGAAAAACGGCCAGGAGGAAGCCACCGATTCCCCTCTCTCGCTCACTACCGAGGGCCGTAGTTCGCTCCTCACCATGCTGGGCGACACCGAGGAGGAAAACCCCACCATCTGGCGGAGCCTGCCGGGCTTTTACTGGCATGCACCTGTCATCCGTGCCAAGAGCGGAACCGAGGTTCTCGCCGTCCACGCCAACCGCCGGCATCCCAAGTACGGACACCGCGTCCCCCTCATTGTGACCAGCCGCGCTGGCAACGGGAAAGTCCTCTTCATGGGCATCGATTCCGCCTGGCGCTGGCGCCGCGGCGTGGAGGACCTCTACCACTACCGCTTCTGGGGGCAGGTTGCCCGCTGGATGTCCTACCAGCGCAACATGGCCGCGGGAGAGCGCGTCCGACTCTACTTCACTCCTGAGCGTCCCTCCCCCGGCGAAAACGTGACCCTCAACGCGAATGCCTTTCAGGAAAACGGCGCCCCCCTGCAGAATGGAACGGTTCTCGTTGACCTGACCGCTCCCGATGGAAGCGTGCGCCGATTCGAGCTGGCCAAGGAGGATAACTCATGGGGCACCTTCACCGGGCGCTTCAAAGTCACCATGCCCGGGGACTGGAAAATTACCGCTCGGACATCCGAGAGCGAAAAGGGCGCGGTCAGGACCCGAATCATTGCAGAGGGAACCCAGATCGAAAAAACGGGCCACCCTGCCCGCCCGGATGTGCTGGCCGAGCTCTCCCGCGTTTCACGTGGCAAACTGGTCGAAGCCTCCCAACTCAAGGCCCTAGCCCAGGAAATCTACGACCTCCCAGAACCTCGGCCCCAGATTATTCCCGAATCCCAGTGGGACAAGTGGTACATCGCCGCCGCCCTTGTGGGCCTGCTCTCCATCTTCTGGATCGGAAGAA
>DMYM01000281.1 GCA_003483645.1 Verrucomicrobiales bacterium | reverse complement strand
GGTGGAATCGGTGGGAGTTCCGGTCTGGCTGGTGGAGGGCATGCTTGAGAGTTTTCGCTGGAAGCGGGGCGAGCGCGAGCACGCTCTCTATGCGGCCCTCTTCAGGAAAAATGAGCTCTATCCGGTGAAGAAACTCCTTGAGATGAGACCGCTTGAGGAGATGGATTCGATTGCACGGGCGGCCTTCCGGGCTTCTTCCGGGGCACTGGTCATGTCCCTCCTTGAGCAGAATGGCGGGCGGAAGTCGATGCGGACAACGCTTCGGGAACTGTCCACCTTTGAGGGGGATGAGATGGCGCTGCTGATGAAGCATTTTCCGGGCATGAACCTGGGTCCCGAGAGCTTTTCCAAGTGGTGGGCCCTCCAGTTGGCACAGATGGCCGAGAAGCCGTTTCCCCATGTCCTCACCATCGAGGAGACGGAGAAGGAGTTGCAGGCTCTCCTGATGGTGCGCTTCAATGATCCCTCCGGTAATCTGATCGAAGTCGGGACCGATCAGTTCCGCGATCTCCTCGCGCTCCCTCTCAAGCAACGGCAGGCTTCCATTCGCCCGGTGGTGGAACGGGGCGGGCAGTTCCTGTATCGTGCCTTCCCGTCCCATCGGCCGGTGTTAGTGGAGTATCTTACTCTTCTGGGTGAGATTGCATCAGACCGGGATGAGCAGATTGGGGAGCGTCTGCAGGAACTTGCCCGGGAACGCGAGCGGCTTCGTTCCCTTGGAAACCGGGCTCGCGACTACCTTGAGTGGTACCGTATCACCAACTCAAAGCAACTCACGGGCGACTTCGAGAGCTTTGTCGAATTGAAGGAGAAACTGCAAACCCAACCCCGCCGTCATCAAGGCCCGGTTTCGGAGTATCTCGACTCCATGCAGCGGCTTTTTGCCGAAAAGACCAGGGACTAGGTGGAGGCTGTTGTGCCGTGTGACCCCGCGCCCGGCAGGCCGAATTCCTGATCGAGCCAGGCAATGAATTCGTGGTGTCGCTCCCGTGAATACTGGTGGCATCGAAGTCCCAGGGTGCGGCCGGTGGCGATGTTTTCCGGGAGATCGTCGATGTAGAGCGTTTCCTCCGGGGCGAGGTTGAATTCCGTGATGGCGTGGTGGTAGATGGCCGGGTCGGGTTTGGTGAAACCTACTTCGTGGGAGAAGACCCGCCCTCCGAACTCCTCAAATATCTCGTAGTTCGTGAGAAGCCACTCGATGTGCATGCAGTTGGTGTTGGAGAAGAGAATGAGCTTCAGGCGGAGTGATTTGAGGAAGGACACGATTGACCACATCGTGCGCATGGGATGGAAAATGGAATTCCAGGCGTCCTGGAATTCCTCGGCCGGACCGGTGAAGGCGAGGCATTCAGAGGCCATGGCGATGAACTCGTCGGGGGCGATTCGGCCGGTCTCCAGTTCATTGCACTTTTCCAACAGGTTCCGCAGGCGGAGGTGGGGGGCGCCAGCTTCTGGTGGAACAAGCGGAGTCAATCCCCGGACAAAATCAACCTCTACGAGGACATTTCCGATATCAAAGAGGGCGGCAGTGGGGGGCACAGGCACGGCGATTGGGGGGGATGATCAGTCGGCGACCGGACTGGACCGGGCTTTTGCAGCGAGTTCCAGAACAAAGCTGGCTGCCACCCTGGAGGCCGCCGGGCGAGCATGGAGGGCGAGGCGCTGTTTCTGCCTGCGCCAGTGAGAGGCCCGGTCGGAAAGGAGATCGCGCAGCGCGGCGGCCAGGGCTGGTCCGGTTTCAGCGAGGTCACCAGCTCCAATCCGGCGCAGTAGTTCGAGGTTGCCCTCTTCCTGTCCGGGGACGAGGTGCTGAATCAGCATGGGGCAGCCTGCGGCGATAGATTCGTGAACGGTGGCGCCACCGGCCTTGCCCACTACGAGGTGATGCTCGCAGAGCAGTTCCGGAACTCTGCGGGACCATCCCTTGAGTCGGACGCGATTGGGGTAAGCTTCCACGAGTTTCCGCGCGAGGTGGTAGAGTCGCCGGAAATTTCGTCCGAGCACAATGGTAAGCTCGATGGGCCAGTCCTGATGCTTCAGGACGGCATGGGCCGTAGGGGCCAGGGAAGACTTGCTGGCAGTGGGAAAGTAAAGAACTCGAAAGGGTCTGGCGTGGTTGTCTGTCGGGATGGGCGACAGCTTTTCAAAGATGGGATCCACCGGAAATCCTGTCGCGATGATTTTTTTTTCCGGCAGCTTCTGTTCAATCAACGAGCTTTTCGTTTCCCGGTCGGTGACAAGCCAGAAATCAGTCGGGGCCATCCGCCAGGAGGCATTGATCTCGATGGAGTCGGTGACGATGGTGACCATGGGACAGGGGCGGCCGCCACCTTTGATGTAGCGTTCGACAAAGTAGGGGTAGAGGGGATAGGTGGAGACGATCACATCCGGATTGAATCCGTTCACCCGTGCTGCGAACGCGGTTTCCACAGCGCGCATGAACGGGATTTTCTGACGGGAGAAGTCATGGTGCTCCACGCTGTTGTAGATTCGCTTCCAGGTGCGGGGCAGGTAGGTGGTCACGAAGCGGTAGCCATTGCGCAGAACGTTGTTGAACCAGGGGGAGGCCTCCTCGCAGGGATCGATCACGAGGGGCTCAGCCTGACCTTCCAAGGCCTTGGCGAGGCCCCGGGC
>DMYM01000436.1 GCA_003483645.1 Verrucomicrobiales bacterium | reverse complement strand
GCGCCGGGGAGATGGATCTGCACGATGCCGAGGCCTTCCTCGGGGTGCACGGCCTCAACTTCGCCCGGGCCCTTCCAGGGGCCGTTGGCGGTGCGGGTGGCCTGAGTGGTCCAGGTTTGCAGGTCCAGAGAGGACTGGATGTGAAAGATGACATCCTCCGGTGCAACCGCGGGGACATGGAAGATGGTGGTGGAGCCCTCCACCGGGTGAATGAACTGCTCGAAGCGGATGGGAACGGATTGCCGCTCAAGGGGGTCGAAGCCGAAGGCGTATTCAAAGAGGTTGCTCAAAAGATCGCCGTCTTCATCCCCCAGGCCTACCCCCAGGGTCCTGGCCCAGCTGTGGTAGGAGGAAGCGCCGTTGGGGAATCCGGGAGAACCGTGAAGGGCGAAGGAGGGGGTCCAGGCCGAGCGCTCGTTCCAGGTGTCGAGTCCCCGCTCGGTGTCCCGGAGCTCAAGGGAGTAGCCGGTGGAGTCGGTGCTGGGGTGCCAGGCGTGGTCGTAGGTGAACTTCTGGATGTGGACGTCGAACGGTGCCGGCAGAGTGAGGGCCACACTTTCGCCGTCGTTGTGGAATTTTCCGTCTTCGAATGTGCCTGCAATGTTGATGCCCTGCCCGTGGATCAGCTCGAAGAACTGCCGGTCTGCAACCACTACGATGTGCGCACGAGGTTCGAGGGTAAGTGACGGGAAGGTGAACTCGATGCCCTCCGTGAAGCGCACTCCCGTGAGGTCGAGCGTGAGATCGTGGCTCGTGTTGTGGATCTCCACATACTCACCGGCATTCCCGTCGGGGGGGTTGTACATGATTTCGGTGATGCGGAGGTGATCGAGCAGGACCCGAAGGGCGACTTCGGTGGGATTCGGTGGGGCGACCATTGATTCGGAGCCGACGAGCTCACAATCAAAGACGATATCCGAGCTGTTGAGGCTGCCCTGATAGGTGACGGCCGCGAGGATGTTGGGGCCCTTTACGAGATGCTCACTGGACACCGGGAAGGGACCCTCGAGGGAGGCATTGGTGATGACTTCTTCAGCCCAGGTTGATTCATCAAGGACTCCGTCGGGGACGTTATGCCGGAAGAGCTGGTGGCCGTTCAGGTAGAAGACCGCTCCATCGTCGATGTAGGTTGCGAGGGAGAGGGAGGTCTGCGAGGGGTCCCCGTTGAACTCGAAGGTCTTGCGGAAGTAGTAGTTCTTCCGGCCCCGGCGGTAGTTGAAGGGCGGAATGCTCTCGCTGTGAGAGGCAAGGGGAATGATCAGGGCACTGGTCTCCCGGCCGAGGGGAGCGGGCCCCATTTTCCAGCTGCTGTCATCGAAGTTGAAGGCCTTCCAGTCGCTGACCGGGTCGGCATTGTCGAGGAAGCGCCAGTCCGGGCGTTCAAAGGGGAGCAGGGTGGAAACCTCGTGAATACGGGTGGCCCGGTTGTTGGAGCGTCCGGGTGTTCCGAGGGGCAAGGTTTCCACGTTGGGAGATCCATCGGGATTGCGCCCTTCCACTGCATCGGAGTGCTGGAAGGCGATGCTGATCTGGTCGATGGTGGTCCCGTCTTCGGCCGTGAGAACCAGCCACTGGCGGAATCCGTCGAGATTGAAGGGAAATTCGTCGACTGCGGGCCTGTCGCTCGCGGTGGAGTGGAAAACGAGGAACCCGCGGGCCGGAATGTAGGAGTGTGCGGGAACCTGGTGCCTTCTGGGGTGGTCCAGGCTGTTGGACAGCCAGAGTCCTCCCAGGTCTGCGGGGGAATCACCCGGATTGAAGAGCTCGATGAATTCTCCCAGGTAGTGCAGTTCGGAGTCGGAGAGCCACTCGTTGATCTTCATTCGGCGCAGCGGGGCAAGCCCGGCGGCCTGGTTGGGACCGCCCGGAGTAGGGTGGCAGAGCTTCCACTCGCCCGAAGGGCCGTGGCGTCCGATAGAGTGGCCGGCAATCTGCCGGCCCCAGCGGATGGAATCCACCAGGGTGTTGCCGTGGTAGAGGAGTAACTCCTCTCCGGAGGGGCTGAGGCCGGGGACTTCGTCATCGGCCAGGGTGAGGTAGGCCCCGGGGGCGAGGCTGCCGGTCAGCGCTACTTTCTGTGGTTTGCTCGGGGTGTCGGTAAGGAACCAGCCGTCAAGCAGCATGGCCTGCGCCCCGGGGTTGTACAGTTCCACGCGGTCGACCGCTGGACTGGGGTGGGCCTCCACTTCGTTGAGGATCAGTTCTCCCTGGGAGCGGAAACCTGGATCGACCCGCCACTGGCGGGAAGAAGTGGATTCACTCCCGCTTTGCCAGCTTCCGCCAGAGTCGCGGGCCAGGAGCTCGAGGCGGTAGGTTGCCGGGTGAAGGTCGACGAGTTGAATTTGCGCGTCCAGGGGGAGATCCCCGCTCCAGTCGCCGGGAAGACCGTTGGTCACCAGCCGGAAGCGGTAGTCGGTCACCCCGGGGCCGTCCACGCTCAGGGTGGCGTGGTCGAGCCGGGTGACAGGAGAGGGCAGGCCGGAGAGGGAAGCCCCCGGGGGAACCAGGGCCCCGCGATCGAGGCCGTTCTGTCCCGATCCCTGGGCTGGAGAGCCCGGCAGGAGCTCCCAGCTGTTCGTGGGCCAGGGCCCCGCCGCGAGATTGGTGAGAAAGGGGTCGAGGTCGAGATTCCCGTCACCGATCGCGTGATGTGCGGCCGGGAGAATATTGCGATGACCGGTGATTTCAACCGAGTCGGGATGGGCAAAGATGCTGGTGCAGTCCAGGAAGAGATTCGAGTCCATCGAGATGCGCTTCCCCGGAAGGGTGTCCGGGCGCAGCGGCTCATCGAGATTGATTGCGGCGATGGTGGCCTCTGCCACCGTGTTGTTCTCGAAGATGCACTCCGCGCCGTTCTTGAGCAGGACGGCATGGTCGACATCGTAGAACATGTTTCGAACCACCGTGACGTTGGAGTCGTTGTTGATCGCAATCGCATTGGAGGTGGTGTTGCGCGGCTCAAAGAGGTGCACGTGCATGAAGATATTCCCCTCCAGATGGGCATCGCAATTGTTGAGATCGAAACACTCGTCGGTAGCACCGGGGAAGACGTTGTCATAGGCGGTGAGGATCGGCCCGGGCCGGTGAGCTCCCGAAAAAAGGATGATGTCATTGTAGGCCGGGGACGGGGCGAAGAGATTGCGGCGCAGGATGAGATAATCATTGCCGCGCAGGGTGGATCCCTGGAGGGCCTTTGAGGTGGGGACGGGTGGAAAGGTGCAGTCACGGACCTCGAGTTGCGGGCTGTAGACCTCAAGCACGGTGTCACCGCTGTGCTCCCAGGTCACATGATCGAGGAGAAGCTGGGAGCGGCGCAACTCGATGGCCTCGCCCTGGGCGTCTCCGTACTCCATGTCGGTATAGGAGATCACGTTTTCGCTGGGGGATTCCTGCCCCGAGGGAGCCACGATGCTCACTCCCTGCCAGATGTCGGAGGAACCGGGATAGTGGCTGAGGCGAATGTGCTGATAGGGGGTTCCCTCGCATCGCAGGGTGCCGCCCGGCTGGACCGTGATTCCCGCCGGGGGCATGAAGAACAGGGAGGCGCCCGGTTCGATGGTGAGGGTGACATCCGGAAGAACATTGAGGGGGGCCGTGATGATCCACGGTCCCCCTGCAGCGTGGAAGGTGGTATCAGCAGTGAGGTCCCCTTGCACGACGGTTCCGGTATTGCCGGCATGAAAGATGTCGATATGGGAACGCGCCACCACGTTCTGTCTGGCATCACGCTCCTCCATGATGAGACGATTGATGCCTGGATTGAGGGTATTGATCGTGTGGGACCAGGCTCCGGTAGCATGGTCGATGGAGACTGCCTCCCCATTGAGGAAAACGGCGGTGGCCCGGGTGGCGTTGAAGGTGCCGTAGAACTTGGCCCTGCCGTCGATGGAAGTGGGGAGCTCAGCAGGGCCGATCAGGCTGGTGACGGCCTCAAGGGGCCGCTCGATCAAACTCAGGATGTTGGCCCGACGGGCGGCCAGGAACTCCTTGGCCGCTTCGGCGGTGCCCTTCGGGGTCCAGGTGAGGGCATCGTCGATGAGGCGGTTGGCACGGGTCGCTTCGAAGGGGCCGTGAAGAAGCTCGGAGAGAATCTGGTAGTAGCGTTGCAGGACCCTGGGCTTGCGAAAGAGTTGTTTGAGTTGAGTGAAGCATTCCCCCCGTTCCACGAAGTCGAGAATAGTGTGTGGCAGGTTGGCGATCCCGACCGGGGTCATGTCGCCCGTGCCCAGAATGGTGTCGAGATCGTGCGGGATGAGCTTGAAGCGTCCGTCGTGGGCACAGTAGAGGGCGTAGTCATCGTTGCGGCCGGTGAAGATGCTGTTCTCGGCATTGGTCAGGATGGTGCTGACTGCCAGGTTGCGGAGCCAGGATTCCAGGTCGAGGACAGTCTCGACCTGTTTGAGATAGTCCGGTCCGGAGGCGGTGGACATCACCCCGATGAAGTGATGAAGGTCCGACCAGTCGTTGATCGCGTCGTTGTTTTCCTTGTCCCAGCCGCTGCCATGGTAATCTGCTTCCAGGTCGGTGCTGCCGGGGAAGTAGTTCCAGCCCGTTCCGGTCCCCGTCATGCGATAGAGATTGCCACCTGTTTCGAGGGGATAGTGCTCCCGGATGTAGTGGCTGTTGACGGGCTCGTTCTGCACGTAGATCCCGAAGTGGTGGTTGAAGGGCTGGGCAATGGTCGCATTTTCGGGGCCGGCGTGATTGACCCCGTTGAGGCGGACGGCCACGGCTTTCGATTCGTAGACAGGAAGGCCGGCGGCGCGGTAGAAGAGGCTTCCCAGGAGCTGGTTATAGGAGAACTGGGTGTTCAGGTTCAGCGCATCGAGTCCCTGCCACGAGTGGTTGGAAGGCAGCTCGATCTTCAGGTTGCGGGGATAACGGGAGCGCGTGCCCGATCCTCGCAGCCCCATGCCGCATCGGTAGTAGATCTGGAGTTCGCCATCCAGTCCGGCGATGAAGGTGGCGTTGAAGCGGGCGTTGGTGTCCCGTTCCTCCGAGTCAAAGGAAATGTTGAGGAACTCATCGATTTCCTCGGCGGTCAGGATGAGGCGGTAAAAGGGGGTGCGGTCGGCCGGCCGTTCGCTGTCGACCTGATAGAGGAGGTTGGCTTCCTGTGCCCCCGTGGGCGAGGTCGGGCCGGGCCAGGTTCGGCTCTGGGTGCGATCGGACGCTTCCACGCAAAACTCCACCACCGTGCCCTCAGGCCGGGCCGGAAGGACGGCGGTGTGAATGTTGTCCTGGGCGACCTCGTCACCGCCCAGTCCGTCATCCCGCATGGGGGTGATGGCGAAAGGGCCGGAGGGTCGGGCCGAGACCCGGTGGTAGACCACCCCATGGACCGCGGAGGAGAGATCATCACTCAGGCGGGCCCGGATCAGGACGAGGTCCCGCGGGGTGGGAACGGCCGGGTGATGGGAGACGCCCTCAATGAAGGGCGCGACATTGACCTCCCGGACCGAGTTCGGTGCCCCCGGGGTGCCTCCCTCGGTGATGCTGTGGGCCCAGTTCTGGGCGAGGTCATTGCGGGAATGCTGATTTCTCAACTCGAGCGTCCTGCCACCGCCGTCGGCTGGATTGGCCCAGATCCACCCGGTGTGTCCCTGGTCGTCAAGACCGGGTCGGCGCAGGGCCCAGTCGCCATCATCGGCATAGGTCACGCGATCAATTTCATTGCCGGTGTGGTCGAGCAGCCGGATGGTCTCACGGCGGTTGGAGAGCCCTTCCTGCCAGCCGCCGGTTACATTTGTGACCTCGGGATAGCGGGCGCGGAAGACGGCCTCATCGGCCGCCACCACGAGGTAGCCTTGCTCAGGAATGCTGACCTCGGGGAAGGTGAAGG
>DMYM01000067.1 GCA_003483645.1 Verrucomicrobiales bacterium | reverse complement strand
TGGGGGACGGGCTCGGCGGAGGAGTTCAGCGGCGCAAACCCGACTCCCGCGCTTTACCGCTTTTTCGAGCTGTTCGATTGGGAGTCAATCCCTGCGGCTCGCTCTCTGGCCCGGCGCCCGGATCTCACCCCGCCCTTCAAGCCGCACTTCGAGGAGAAACTCTGGCTCGCCCTGTTGTGGTCCCCCTCCCTGCGCGAGGTGTGGGAGACCGAGGTGAGGGGAAGTCATCTGCGGCGGGCACAGGAGCTGATCCCCTACGGCTGGATCGTGGATCCCACTCCGCTTCCGCCCCACGCGGCCTTACCACGTTTGGAAGTGAATTCGTGGGGCCAGGTGGCGGCCTTCAGCCAGAAGAAGCGCCACCTCGTGCTCAAGGTCAGCGGCTTCAGTGAGCTGGCCTGGGGCAGCCGCGGAGTAGTCATCGGTCACGATATCTCCGGTGAGGAGTGGACGGCGGCGCTGGAGCGGGCCTGTGAGGAATTCGATTCTCAACCCTGGATCCTGCAGGAGTTCAGGGAAGCGCGGATGGTGGAGCATCCCTACTATGATCCCCGGACCGGGGCGATCGAAACGATGCGGGGGCGGGTTCGGCTCTGTCCGTATTACTTCGTTGATCAGGACGGCAGGTCCCGCCTTGGGGGTTGCCTGGCCGCGATAGCGCCCGCGGACAAGAAGAAGATCCACGGGATGAGGGATGCCATCCTCACGGTTTGCGTGGCGGACGGCTGACCGTTGAAATCGCCTACGCGAGCTTCACCGCAGTCCCGAAGGCGAGCATCTCCGACATGCCCTGTGCCACCGCGGAGGTGGTGAAGCGCACGTTGACAACGGCGTCGGCACCCAACTCCTGGGCGGACTGTATCATCCGTTCAATCGCCTGGTTGCGGGATTCGGCAAGCATCTCGGTGTATCCTCCGACCTCGCCTCCGATCAGGGTCTTGAGACCGGCAGCGATGTCGCGGCCGAGGTGTTTGGCCCGGACGGTGTTGCCGCAGACCACTCCGGCATGCGCAATGATTTCCCGGCCGGAAATCGTTTCAGTCGTGCTCAACAATAACATGGGGGAGAGCCTAGAACCGATTGCCTGAAGAGGCGATAACGGAATGCGGGCCTGACGGTGGGGAAGATCCACGAATGCGGCGGGAGTCCCGGGTCGGGACACTGAAGGTGGAAAGGTCCTCCAGGGGTTCGTCGTCCGGATGGACCTACTTGACCAACCCAGCCTTCCGGAGGGTGGGGTAGGCACCGTTCTTGTTAATGGTCTTGAAGGCCTTGCAACTGGCCTTGACCTTGATGTAGCGCCCCAGCTCGGGGACCCAGACCCTCTTCTTCTTGAGGTTGGGGGAGACCGAACGCTTGACGGTCTTGGTCACGTGACGGCCGATTCCGCCCTTCTTCTTGGCCAATCCGGAACGGTGGATCCTGCGGCCCATGCGGGGGCGGGAACCTCTAATGCTGCAGACTCGTGACATCGCTGGAAGGAGCTGGGTTGCGGGGCGGGGAGAAAAGCGGTGATCCTGCACCCGGTCAAGGAATTTCGAGGGAGCGGAGGCGGAAGATGCTGCGAAATCAGAGGTTCGGGGGCGGAGGCCCACCGATACAGTGGTCTGAAGGATGGCCCAGGGCCTTCTGTTACAGCTTCCGGGGCAACCCCGGGCAGGTAGATCGTGGTGCGTTCCCCGCATCCTGCTAGGGAGTGACAGGCGGGTATTGCCAGACGATGTCCTTGCCGGGGAGGCCGCCGTCATCCACCCCATCGAGGCCCCGGTGGCAGATCAGTGGCGTTCCGCCGGGCTTGAGACGGTAGGCAAGGTCACATCCGTTGACGAGGTCACGGGGGATCTCCTGCAGGAATTGCGGGGCAAGCTCGGCCAGGGTGCCGGGGTAGGGTTCGTGGACAAGACGGTGGCGTTCGAGGGCCACGGCGATACGGGCGGCTGCAACTGCGGCCTCGGATTTCAGGGTGCTTTCTGTGAGATCTACGACCGGCAGGACGGTCAGGAGAAGAGGAGCGTAGAGCTTTTTCTTGAGGCCCTTTCTGCGGTTCATCATACGCTGGGCGAACTCCCGGGCGCCACTCAGAGTAGCCCGTTTGGCGGGGACTCCCTTGGTGGGAGCAAGGAGGCAGGTTTGCAGGTCGCGGCAAAGGGCGAGGCGGTTGACGGAAAGAAAGTAGCGCACGAAGGGGGTCGGGCGGGATCCTCCGGATCCCTTCGAGAGATCCGCGAAATGGTCAATCAGAGCAAGGACCTCTGCGCGATGGGTGCGGAGGACCGTGAGGATTCGTTCGCCCCCGGGGGCGATCCGGGCGAGCTCCGTGGCGAGGGCGGCGAGGGCCTCCTCGTCCCATTTCTGGCGGCTCAGCCCATCCCAGAGGGTATTGAGGCAGTCTTCTCGCATGGCGATTTCGAGAAGAAGGTTGAAGAGGAGAGGATCCTGCCCGATGGCGTGAGTCAGACGAAGGGCGTTGATGATGTCTGCAGCGGCAGCGGGGAAGTCCCCGGTGTGGAAGTTCAGGGTTGCACATAAGTTGAAGTTGGTGGCGGGCCCGCGGGCTCCCAGGATGTGGCCGGAAGGATTTTCCAGGAGGCGGAGGGCGTCATGCCAGGGGATAGCAAAGTGGGCGTGAGGGCGTTCCGCGAGGGCTTGGGCAAGTTGATCGAGGAGAGCGCTGACCGGTTGGTTGAGCCGGACAAGTTCGGCAGCCCTCTCCTCGGGAGAGAGCGCTGGTGCCGGTGTTCCGATTCTCGAGAGATCTGATCGGGTGAGGAGCTCCCGGTCCGCCATGAACTTGTCGCGGCCGGACCCGAGGGCGGGATTTTCTTCGAATTGCCTGAACCAGAGGTCGGCTGAAGAACCCGTGGTCTCCCATCCCTTGAACAGAGGATGGAAGGCCAGGTTCTCCTCCTCGGGTATGGCGGGCGGGGCATAGTGCCTGAGGTCGAGGGGATCGATGGGATCCCATTGCGCCTGGTAGTTCCTCCAGGCCTTCTCGGTGCTGGATCTCACGACGAGGAGGGCAGCGATGGGCAGGAGGAGGGCCAGGCCGACGAGGATGAGGAGGATTTTCCACCAGCATTCACGCCCTTTCAGCTTCAGCATTTCCTGTTTTATGGACAACCGGGAGGAATGACAGGGGCAAATACCCGATCATCGAGGGGAGCGCCGCTCCTCCCCAAAGGCCCCCGAACGATCCAAAGAATTTCCTCGTGGGTCGCGAAGGCAGGCCCTAAGCGTGCGACATGGCCAGTGAGAAAGTAGCTTGGATTACCGGCTGTTCCCGGGGACTGGGACGAGCCATGGCGCGGGGCTTCGCGGCGCGGGGCTGGGCGGTGGCAGGTTTTGCCCGCAGTGCGGGAGGGGTGAAGGCGGTGGCCGGGGAACTGGGGGAGAACCACTTCTTTGCCTCCGTGGACGTGGTGGAGGAAGATGAGGTGGAGGCCTTCTGCTCGGCGGCACGGCGCGAGGTGGGAGCGCCGGACCTTCTCCTGAACAATGCGGCTCTCATCAATGAGCCGGCTCCGCTCTGGGATGTGAGCGGCGGGGAATTCGGGCAGGTCGTGGATGTCAACATCAAGGGCGTGGCCAACGTGCTGCGCCATGCGGTCCCGATCATGATTGAGGAGGGCAATGGGGTGGTGGTCAATTTCAGCTCGGGATGGGGCCGTTCCACCTCGCCGGAGGTGGCTCCCTATTGTGCGACCAAGTGGGCCATCGAGGGACTGACCCAGGCGCTCTCCAGCGAACTGCCCAGCGGAGTGGCTGCGGTTGCCCTGAATCCCGGGGTCATCGATACCGACATGCTGCGCTCGGCATGGGGTGAAGGGGCGGCTGCGTATCCCGATCCCGAGGAGTGGGCCGAGAGGGCGGTGCCCTTTCTGGAGAAGCTCAGGGCCCGGGATAATGGAGGATCCCTTTCGATCTGAAGTGAGCAGGAAGCAGACAGGTGGTCCACTGGGCCTGAAAGCCGGGGAAGAGGGAGAATGATCCTGCGTCTTCCCAGTCGTGTCCTGCACTTTCCGCGGCGTCCGCTGGTGATGGGGATCGTGAACGTAAACGACGATTCCTTCTCGGGTGACGGGACGCTGGATGTGGACGAGGCCCTCCGGCAGGCGGGGGCCCAGGCGGCGACGGGGGCGGATATCGTGGACCTGGGGGCGGAGAGTGCCCGCACCAACCGGGCGGCGATCCCGGTAGAGGAAGAGTGCGCGCGCCTGCGGGGAGTTCTCGAGCGGTGGGGCGAGGTGATCGCCTCGACGGGACCGCGGGATAATGAACAGGTCTGGCCACCGGTGCTCTCGGTGAACACCTGGCGCAGCGAGGTGGTCGCGGCGGCCCTCGGACTGGGAGCGGAACTGATCAATGACATGGGCGGATTGCCGGATGGGAGCAATGCACGCCTGGTTGCGGAACATGGGGCCGCCCTGTTGCTGATGCACACCGCTGGTCCTCCCAAGGTGCAGCAGACCGACCACTACTGGGATGACGTCATGGCAGAACTGGAGCGCTTCTTCGGGGACAAGCTGGCCCTTGCCCAGTTGGAGGGGCTCTCTCCGGACCAGCTTGTGATTGATCCTGGGATCGACTTTGCCAAGCAGCGGGAAGACAACCTGCGTCTCATGCGGGAGCTGGACCGGTTGCAGAAATTCGAACGCCCGGTGCTCCTTCCGATCTCGAGGAAGACCGTTATTGGCGAGGTGCTGGGGATCGAGGACCCGGCTGGCCGCGACGCCGGAACGATGGCCCTCCTGGCAGCGGGGATGGGATGCGGGGCACAGATCTTTCGGGTCCACAATGTGGATGCCGCCTGGCAGGCGGTGAAGGTGCTGGCGGCGGTGGGGAGGGCAGGTTGAACCGTCATTCGCCCGGCAAGGGCCCCTACCCCACCTGGAGCATCCAGGGTGATGCCCCTGGAGGTCAGGACCGAATTCACTGGTCCGCCCATGGTGGTCGGGCAAGGATACAGCTATGTCTACTGGTTTTGCACTTGGTCTTATGCCACCGGTGGTCCTGCTGGTGTTCCTGTAGGGAAGTATCCTGGCAGTGCGTCACGTGAAGAACTGGGCCACCCTCACCCTCTTGATAGGAACCATTTGCATGCTTGTAAGTCAGGTGGCGATGATCAGCGTCTTCTGGTTGGACCCCCGTTCATCGGCTGCACCGGCCGGCTATGACGCCCAAGGGATGACGCTGCTCATCCTGGTTTCAGTATTAGCCCTGCTCTTCCTGGCCGGAGCGATTGCTTTCTGTGCGGGGTTCGTGGGCGTGTGTGCGAAGTAGGGGGTCACTGCAAAACGTGCGCAGGAGCTGGAAGGGCTGGTGGTGCAATTACAGCAGCGGATGTCGTCCGGCGGGTAGCAGGATCGTGATTGGTCTGGCCTGAGGGAGAGAGCTGCGGCACGATCCCGGCAGGATGACGGAGGTGCTGGCGGTTGCCAAGCTGGCGGAGACAGGGGCGCAACTCGCCCTGTTGGGCGGGTGGGCGCTGGTGTTTGGTGCCCTTCGCATGTGGAGCGCCCGGCGAACGGGCCTGCGCCTCTTCCTGGCGATCAGCCTGCTCGCTTTCGCCCTGGGGCTTACCGCGCAGAGCCTTGTGCGCCTCAATGCAGTGGAGTTGAATTATTATCCGGGGTGGAAGGCGGACATGGATCAGATCCTGGGTGAGGATCACGCCGAGTTCGAGTACTCGGAGGATGATCTTGCGATCGGTCCGGTGGGCCCGCGGGAATGGGAGGGACCCTACTGGTGGGGCCAGCGGTTGGGCCTCTTCCTTGGTTCCCTGGCAGCGACGGGCGGGTTTCTGTTGATGGGCCGGGAGGCGCTGGCAGAAAAGTCGGGCTCGCGCAGCAACAAACCGGAAGGAAAGGGGGAGCGATGAGCGAACTGGCTTTGGCGATTGATTTGAGTGAACTGGCGAACCTTGATCGCTTTCTCGAAGTGCTTTTTCTCGTGCTCCTGGGGGCCATGGTCTTCTACGGGCTGTGCCGTTGTCGCAGGAAGGGCGCGCCGTGGGTGCTGGTCTTCTCCGGAAGCTCGCTGGTCGGGTTTGTCCTCCAAGGGGCGCTGTTCCTCGGGCGGGCGGGTCGGACTGGTCTGCGCGGCCTGGAAGAGGCCCACGAGACCCCCGGCGTGGGTCCCAGTGCAGAGACCTGGTCGTCGTTGCACGCGCTCGGGGAACTGCTGGCGGGCGCCAGTTTCCTTCTGGCCGGCATTGCGCTCATCTACCTCGGGTGGCTCGGGCGAACGGGGGCCTCGAAGTAGCGGATCCCGGAGGGGAGCAGGCTGCGTTCGATCGTTCCCGTTGCCTGAAGGAAAATCTCCGGTCCTGGAGCGTTCCGCCTTTTCGGGCGTCTAGGACGGTGGATCCTCAAATGGAGGAAGGGGTGCGACCGGGCTGGCTGGAAGTGGGAACTGCCTGCTGAAGATCCCGGGGGCCAGTTCGTTGGCACCCTCGTAGGCCATGCTCAGCATCTCATGCTTTGCATCGAGGTTGTCGATGTGATGCAGGGCAAAGGCCTCCGGGGTGCACGGGAGGGTGGGAGAGCCAAATTCCCTGGTGCCGTGGTGGCTGGCGATGAGGTGAAGGAGGTGCAGGCGCACGAGGTCGCTGGATGGCTCCAGGCTCTTCCAGGCCTGGGCCGCGCTGGAGTCGAGCAGGTCGCGCCAGAGCTTGTTGACCAACTCGATCCCGAGGGGGATGTGTCCCATCATTTCGCCGTGCAGACTCACGCTTTGGGCGAAGCCCGATTCCGGGTAGTTGTTTTCCCAGAGTTTGCCACAGTCGTGGAAGAGGACGCCCGCGAGAAGGAGGTCTTCGTTGAGATCCGGGTAGGCGGTGCAGATCGCGGAGGCGGTTCGCATCATCTGGGCCACGTGTTCCACCAGTCCGCCACGCCTGGCGTGGTGATTCCGCCGGGCGGCGGCGGCGCGGCGGAAGCGTTCCCCGAATTCATCGAGGAACCTGCTGGTGAGGGCCTGCAGGCGTGGATCCGCAATGGAGGAGCAGGTATCGACGATATGATCCCAGGAGGCCTGCTGTTTCCGGCAGGTTTCGGGATCTCCACGGAGGAACTCCTCGATTTCGCCCTCGTCTAGTTTGCGCATCTGCCAGCGCTCGCCGTCGATTCCATACTGATTCTGGATCCAGAGCCCCTCCAGGCGCACGAAGGTGCCGTCAGGGTGTTGGTTCACCTCGGAGAACTGCGGATGATTGCTCCAGACCTTCAGGGTGAAGTGGCTGGTCGCATCAGTGAGGCTGAGTTCAAGATAGGGATCGCCCTTGCGGGTGGTTTTTTCCAGTCGATCCTGGATCTGTGCCGGGAAGAAGGCCTCTCGCGGGGTTTCGTTGGTGCCCTGTTTCAATTCCGTGATGGTCAGCGAATCCACGGGATTGAGTTAGCAGGTGCCGGCGCCCGCTGGCCAGCCAGACCTTCGTCTTTCTTCTCAGCAGAGCCGCAGCATGTCCTTGATGAACTGGCGCCAGAGGAAGACGAGCCCGCGGAACGAGTAGCGGAAATGCCCGTCGCCAGTGAGCTGGATGATGCCCTTGGCAAGATTGTGATCGATCTGCTGTCGCATCTCGCCCTCGATCTCATTTACGACCTCATCGGGATCGGGAACCCGCAGGTCGTCCTCAGGCACGCGGAGGCTGCCGATAAACTGATGATGGTTGTGCAGGATCTGATGGAAGCAGCTGCACTCGCAGGGGACATGGTTCCAGGTAATCTCGGATCCACATTTAAGAGTGGGAGAGAAAGGGAAATTGGTGGTGCGGAAGATGCGTCCGTCACCGTCTCTGGAGGTGATGCTGATGAATGCGAAGGCGACCTCTTCCTGTTCACAAAGGCAGACAGTGGCGATGGCCCGCTTTTCAGGGTTCCAGAAGATGCGAAAAAACTGCTTCATCCCGGCCCACTCCCATCCGCTGTCAGTGGCGTGCTCGAAGCCCTCCTCGTCCATAGCGTCGACTGCCTCGGCGGCATGGGGGAAGAAGGAGTCCGCCGGAGGAACACGGAAGCGAAGCCGGTTCTCGAGGGGCAGGCGGAGACGGCGGATACGGGTAAGAAGTTCGATCCAGGGAAGGAGAAACCAAGCCGCCACCCCGCAGAGGCCCGCTAGCACCGATTGGTTGAAAATGAAGTAGAGGGCGAAAAAACTGGCGACCAGAAAAATGAGCGCGCCGAGCTTGCGTGCCGCGAAGTGGCGGCAACATCGCAGAGCCATCGCAAGGACGGCCAATCCGGCGACGAGGGCAAGCTGGTACATCAGGAGCGCGCGTGGAGTTGATGGTTGGAATCCGGGAGGCGCGTAGGAACGGGAATGATTGTCGCCCAGTCCTGCCGGGTTTGCCAGTGATGTTTCTGCTTTTTGGGTGATTAATGTCCAGAAACCGGAATTGTCCGCAGATTTTCATTCCTTGATTTTTCATGCATCTCCTAAGCTGTCCGCATGATCGAGCCTTATGAGGACCACTGGCCGGAGATCGATGAGAGTGCCTTCGTGGCGGCCAGTGCGGATCTGATCGGGAGAGTCCGGATCGGAGCAGAAGCCAGCGTGTGGTACAACTCGACCCTGCGTGGCGATATCCATGAGGTGGTGATCGGCCCCCGCTCCAACGTCCAGGACAACGCGGTTCTTCATGTCGAGAGCGACCGTGGATGTTATCTTGGTGAGCTTGTCACGATCGGCCACGGTGCGATTGTGCACGCCTGCACGGTCAAGGATGAGGTTCTGGTGGGAATGGGAGCCACCGTGCTGGACGGTGCGGTAATCGGAGAGCGCAGCATTATCGGGGCCAACACCCTGGTCACCATGAACACGGAAATTCCACCTGGGTCCCTTGTTCTCGGTTCGCCTGGCAAGGTGGTGCGTCGGCTCAGTGAGGAGGAGCAGGCGGGGGTAAGGATCCGGGCTCAGAAATATGTGGAAAACAGCAGGAAGTTCCTCGCTCGGGAACTGGATCGACAGTAACGTTTGCGTGATGCCGGATCTGGTTCAAGTGGACCCTGTTGCCCTTCTGCCCACCCAGGCTGGATGTGCGGTCTTCCTGGGCAATAGCGAAAAATCGATCGTGTTCTACATAGAGCCCGCCATCGGGGCTTCCATCACCGATGCCCTCTCTGACCGGCATCCGCCGCGGCCTCTTACCCACGACCTCTTCAACGATGCGCTCAAGGCCTTTGGAGCAGTGGTGCAGCGGGTCGTGATCGTGAGGGTGGAGGACGATGTCTTTTATGCGCGCCTCTTCATCGAAGCGGAGAACGAGATCAACGAGAAACTCATCGTGGAACTCGATGCGCGTCCCAGTGATTCCATCGCTCTCGCCGTCCGTCAGCAGGCGCCCCTCTATGTCATCCAGGATGTGTGGGACGGTCTCAAGGATATGACCAGCGCCCTTGAGGAACTTCGGGACAAGGGGATGGAGCTGGAAGGGGGCGACTAGCAGAACCGGGGATATGTCATGAAGGTGCTGGGGCGCAGAGATCAGAATCCTTGTGACCGTATTCCGGGAGACCAGGCATGAAAAGATACGAGGCGATTGAGTTTGGGGACCTTCCGGGCCAGGAGTGTTGCTGTGGAAGCGTGCGGCGCGCCTTTGCCGGGAATGAGAAGAGTCCCGCTTCAGTGCATCTCCTTGAACTGGCCGATGAGCCGACCTGCCACTATCACAAGAAGACGACGGAGATCTACGTCATCCTGGAAGGGGAGGGCGGTCTCGAACTCGATGGCGAACTCGTGCCGGTCAAGCCAATGTCCGCTGTCATGATCAAGCCGGGTTGCCGCCATCGCGGCGTGGGGAAGATGAAACTCTACAATATCTCGATCCCCAGGTTTGATCCGGATGACTTCTTCTGTGATGAAGGGGACGTTGTGACTGGCGGAGAGGCGCCGGTGCATTGAATTCCGTCTGTGGCCGGACTGCTGGCAGGGATGAGGTCGATGAATATCTACGAAACCGCCAAGCTTCGCGAGGAGTACCTGCTCTTTCACTACGGGACCCCGGAGCAGATCTGTTCCTGGCCGGGGGGTCCCCGGGAGGCTCTTGGATTTCCTGCCCGGATCGTGGAGCGATTTTCCGGTGGTGAAGTCGCGCGCGCCCTCGACCTCGGTTGTGCCGTGGGGCGATCGGCCTTCGAGCTGTCGCGGACCGCGGCTGAAGTTGTGGCGATAGACTACTCGCAGGCTTTTGTTGATGCGGGGAAGGCAATGCAGGCGACGGGACACTGCGAGGTTTCCCGACTGGAAGAAGCGCACCGCCGGGAATCCATCGTGGTGGAGGTCCCCCCCGGCACGCTGCCCGGGCGCATCACCTTTGAACGGGGTGACGCGATGAATCTCAGACCCGGGCTTGGAGGTTTCGACCGAGTGCTGGCCGCCAATCTCCTTTGTCGTCTGGCAGAGCCCAATCGCCTGCTGGTTCGCTTGCCGGAATTGGTGAAGTCCGGTGGGGAGCTCATCCTCACCACTCCCTGCACCTGGCTGGAGGAATTCACCCCCGAGGCTCACTGGCCGCCGGGATCGACCCTCGATTGGGTGAAGAGTGAACTGAGCGTCCGGTTCGAGCTCCTTGAGGAACACGATGAACCGTTCCTGATCAGGGAGACGGCGCGCAAGTTCCAGTGGACGGTGGCACTCCTCACGAAGTGGCGCCGAAGATAGCAGACCCGCTGCTGCTTCTATTTACCGGCGGTGAAGGCCTTCCAGGTTTCCTCCACCTTTGCGGTGTCGAGGGTGCCCTCATGAAGAATGAGGCGGTAGCGTTGGACCAGGGACTCTCCCTGCTTGAGCTCGTGGTTTCCACTTCCCTTGACGGACTGGTCCCTGAAGGCGCGGATTCCGAAGGGGTTGGCGGTGAGGAGGCCGTAGTTGCGGGCGTGCCACCAGGTGGGATGTCGCAGATTCCTGTTGTGATCGAGAATGGCGATGACCTGCGGGGTGCCCTTGGAGTCGGGACCATGGTAGGCCACCCAACGGGCCCGTTTACCCCAGGCGTCGTTGTCCTTTGCACCCTCGCTATTGGTGATCTTACCCTTTGCGACCGCTCCTACGAGTCGCAGGGAAGGGGCGGTACGGATGGCGAAGCTGCCTTCCTTGGTATCGCCGAAGGTGACGTCGCCCTTGGCCGGTTTCATCCGTGAAGTCACGTCGATGGTGCGGGTCTTACCGGCGACCACGATCTCATATCTGCGTTGCTCGGCTAACACTGGTTTGCCGTCCGCTTCCCAGGCGAGCTCGACGGTGAAGGACACCGTTTCGCTGTCCTGTCCCTTCCCCGCGGCCAGGACGGCGACGCTTCGGGTCACGATCTTGCAGTCGTCCTTATGCCAGAAGTCGTGCCCATTGACATTACCGTGGGTGAACCAGAACCCGGTGTGGTGGGGATGGTCGGATTTCTCCCCGGGAACGCCCTTGACGAAAGGATACTGCCGGGTCAGGTGGGTCCCGGAAGGACTCATGAGGGGATAGAGACAGGGGACGCGGGTGTCGCCGTGGAACTCGGTGAAGAGTTT
>DMYM01000363.1:1761-3490 GCA_003483645.1 Verrucomicrobiales bacterium | reverse complement strand
CTCGTTCCAAGCGAACCACGGGTTTGCACCATCCGTCAGCCTGCGATCCAGGACACAACCGGTCGCAGGCCCCCACGCCAAAACAAACCCGACCAGTCCCCGGCCCGACAGACCGCTGGAATAATTTAAAAAAATAGTTCCCGCTCCCGCCGAACTGGCCACAAAAAAATGTCCCCGCGCCCTGTATTTCTGCCGCCGGAATGCCATCCGGAAGCCGTTTTTGCAGGTTTTTCTTCCTTGTGAAGCCTCCCTGGACAGGGGAGCAGGCCCCTCAAAACGTCACTCCCAGCGCGCTCACGATCTGGAAGTCATGCCGCTCCCGGCCGAGGGCCGGGGTGCTATCGTAGGTGTTACGCCCGATTACCTGCAGGCTGAGCTTGTCCGAGAGGGCATGATTGATTCCCACCTCAGAAGTAAGGAGATAACTCTTCAAGTCGGCCGTTTCACCCAGCCAGGACAGTTCGGCGAAGAGACGGGTCCTCGCAGCCAGCTTGTGTTCACCCTTCACCCCGGCATAGGTGCCGAAAAACATGTCCTCCCTCCCGCCCTGCTGCTCGGTCACCAAGGAGGGCCCTCCTTCCACGGTGAGCTTACTGCGCTCAGTCTCAAGCAAACGCCATCCGGCGTAGGGTGTGACGGCAATCCGCCACTCCACTTCGGCAGGCGCATCGTGATCAAAATCGCCACGCAGTCCCGCGAACCACTTGTTCCGCAAGTCACGCTGGTAGTGGGCATCGGCAGCCAGTGTTTCCGCACTGATTGCTCCCTTCCGCTCACCGTAGCTCCCAAGGAATCCTGTCGCGAATTCGTCCCCCTCCCCTTCCCTCTTCAACTTCAGGACGGTGTTGATCGAGCGCGCCTCGCTGTTGCCCCGGGAGTAACTTCCACCAAGAAGTGCGGTGATGACCCACCTGCCCTCTCCCGGTTTCAACCTTTCGAGAGTGGACTCCAGAGAGCCCTCTTCATGGTTCGCGGGAAGATGGTTGTATCCAAATCCTGCAGTCACCAGCAGGTCTTCGTCGCGGCTTCCCTGTGCCTCGCCATAGTAAACAGCCTTGCCCGCCACCCGCAGCGACCACCTCCCGGCCAACTTCGATTCCACTCCGGCCTCCGCGGTGAGGATGAAGTTGCCGGGGTCTTCAGCTTCCAGCAAGGCGGTCAGGGACTGGAAAATTCGAGCCTCTTCCGTCACCTGAAAGCTCAGGCGCTCATGCAGGCGGACCGAACTGTAGCCACGGGTCCCTGCATTACGATCCTCCCACGTGTAGCCGGGTCCCGCTTCCAGACGGAGCCTGAGACGCTCCCCATCGACCACGCGCCACCCCAGAAGCGGCGTTACAGCGAAGCGCCAGTCGATCCCGGCCAGAGGATCGTAGAGAAATTCGCTGGTGAGACCGGCGTAGACCCGCCTGCCGAATCTGCGATTGAGCTGAAGGGAGCCCTCGAAGCGCTCGTTGGAGCTCACCCCGTCGTCCTCTCCATACAGGACCGAAGCAGCGGCCCGGGATTCCCAGGTGCCCAATGCCCGCGTGACATCCAGGCCCGCGGTGACCCGGAGAGAGTCTGAGTTCCCGGTCGCCAGCGTCAGGCCCACGTTCCCGCTTCCCTGCCAACCGTCAGGATCTCTTTCTTCCGCCGCCAGAGGAGTGCCCAGCAGACCGCCCAGCCAAAGAATGCGGAACGCACGCATGCGGGCTCCTTACTGGCCCGAATGGTCGGCGTCAAGAGG
>DMYM01000363.1:835-1377 GCA_003483645.1 Verrucomicrobiales bacterium | reverse complement strand
GAACTCTCCTCTCTGATCCAGAAGTCACAGAATCAAAACGCGCCCTTGGCGAGGACGCCCAAAGTGCCTTCCGCAGAGCACTAGCCCTGCGAGAAATAACCCCCAGCCGGGAAGCGACACGGGGTTTATCCTCGGTCAGGGGATCGCCTCCGGTTTCCACCGTAAATTTATTCACAATTCCCGTGCGAAAGGGCCTTTCGCAAATCGACTTGGTAGAAAGGAGCCATCCGTGTTCGTATTGAACCCGTGATCCTGAATCGCCACTTCGTCCTGACAGCTCTGCTCGGAATCGCTCCCCTCCTGGCTCTGGCCGAGGAAAAATCGGAGGATGCTACCGCCGAGAACAAACCGAAGGCGGGCCACTCCCACCAGGGTGAAGCCTTCAACGAGGGACCGCGGCACTCCGCTCTGCCCATCGAGGGAACCGGACAGGTCTCCTTCCCAATTCAGTGCGCCTGGGAGGAGGGGCAGAAATTCTTCAACCAGGGAGTCGGACAGCTGCACGGCTTCTGGTACTACGAGGCCGAGCGGACCTTCCGGCA
>DMYM01000363.1:0-441 GCA_003483645.1 Verrucomicrobiales bacterium | reverse complement strand
TGGGAAAACGAGAAGCGGGCCAAGGTATTCATCAAAAAGGCCGGCGAGCTGAAGGAGCACGCCTCCGAGCAAAACCGCCGTTACATCGATGCGCAGGCCAACTATCTCGATGGTGAGCCCAAGGATGCCAAGAAGCGCAAGCAGGAGCTCATCGACGATCTCGAAAGCATCATCCAGGACTACCCGGATGACCTTGAAGCCCGCGCTTTTCTCTGTGTCCGCCTCTGGCAATTTGGCCGCAGCGGACTACCCATCCACAGTCACCAGGCGGTGGACGCCATCCTGCAGCAGATCTTCGCGGTGAATCCCAGGCACCCGGCGCACCACTACCGCATCCACTTGTGGGACAACAAGAAGGCCAAGGTCGCCCTCGATTCAGCCGCCAAGCTCGGTCACACCGCTTCCGGGATCGCCCATATGTGGCACATGCCCGGCCACATC
>DMYM01000133.1:4318-4889 GCA_003483645.1 Verrucomicrobiales bacterium | reverse complement strand
TCCCATCGTCCTGCCTGTCCTCGTTCTTGCCAGTTCGACCCTTGCGCCCGCACGCGAAGCCAAGGAACTGGACAACGACATCAACTACGACGACCGGAAGACCCCACACTACGACCTGCCTCCTCTTCTCGTCACTGCGCAGGGCCGGAAAATAACCACCGCCGAGGAGTGGCGCAGCATCCGCCGTCCCGAGATTCTCTCCCTCTTCAGCAACCTGGTCTATGGGAGGGTTCCCCAGCCATCCACCCCCCTGAAGATCGAATTCGAAGTGTCCAGAACCGACGACGATTTCATGAAGGGCCGCGCCACCCGCAAAGACATCAGGATTCATCTCAGCAACAAGAACGGGCGCATGTCGATGCATGTGCTTGTATTCATACCCAACAAGGCGACCAGGCCTGTTCCATGCTTCCTCAAGCACAGCTTCCACAACACCCGGGAAGACGATTTTGACGCTGCGATTATCCGTCCCGGCAAACTGAAGAATGGCTGGCCCCTGGGAGAGTTCCTTGATCGTGGCTACGGCTTTTGTGCGGTGTATCACGAGGACCTCATCCGCCACAACGAGGTC
>DMYM01000133.1:3729-4005 GCA_003483645.1 Verrucomicrobiales bacterium | reverse complement strand
CCGCCACAACGAGGTCGAGTTTCTCCACAGCATCCACAAACTCTTCTACCCGGAGGGGCAGAGCTTCCCCAAGGCGCATGAGTGGGGTGTCATTTCCACCTGCGCATGGGGGGCCATGCGTGCAATGGACTACCTCGAAACCGATCAAGACATCGACCACACCCGCGTGGCGGTGATGGGCCACTCCAAGATGGGAAAGACCGCTCTCTGGACTGCGGCCCAGGATGAACGTTTCGCCCTGGCGATATCCGCCCAGTCAGGTTGTGCGGGAGCGGC
>DMYM01000133.1:0-3305 GCA_003483645.1 Verrucomicrobiales bacterium | reverse complement strand
CAGGAAGACGATCTTCCCGTGGACCAGCATATGCTCCTGGCCTGCATTGCGCCCCGTCCCGTCTACGTGCACAGCAGCGTGAAAGACACCTGGGCCGACCCCCGGGGTGAATACCTCTCAGCCTACCACGCGGGTGAAGTGTACCGTCTCCTGGGCCAGAAGACGCTCCTGATGGAAGAAGGCTCTCCGCCCGTAGGCAAAGCCTTCATAGAAAGCCAGGTCGGCTACCACCTTCGGGACGGCGGGCATTCCATCGAAAAATATGATTGGGAGCGCTTCCTGGAATTCGCGGACTTCCATCTGAAACCAAAGGATCCCTGACCCTGAGCCCGGAAGGGGTCGAGAAATCCCACAACGAACCCCGACCCCAACAGGCCATCCCATGCCCAGGGCACAGACTCCCCGCTCTGGCCAGTTGCGGCAGTCAACCCCTGGCAAGGAATCCCTGGGGACTCATGGGGAGAGGGCCGGTTACATGAAGGAGCCTTCCTCCCGCTCCCGGAGAGAACCCGGCCCTGCAGCCTGCGGATACGGAGTGTCGCGCATGGCGCTCAAACCTCTTATTCACATTCCCTAATGGGTATTGCCACGCTCAATGCGCAATGGGAACAACCGGATTTATCTTCCTTCCCTGAGCCAAATAATACTTGCCATTAGCCGACATTGCCCGACCATCCGCGGCGCCGAATGGATACAATTTTGGCTTTGGAAGACGGGCGCGTATTTCGCGGCGAGGGATTCGGTCACTCCGGCACTTCGACGGGCGAAGCATGCTTCAACACCTCCATGACGGGCTATCAGGAGATCCTCACCGATCCAAGCTACCGGGGACAGATCGTGGCCATGACTTATCCCCTCATCGGCAATTACGGCGTCAACCCGGAGGACTCCGAATCGCGACAACCCCATGTGAGAGGCTTCGTGGTGGGAGAACTCTGTCGCACGCCCTCCAACTTCCGCTCCCAGCAGACACTCCAGGATTACCTGAGCGAGCATGAGGTCATTGGTATCGAGGGCATCGACACCCGTGCCCTCACCAAACACCTGCGCTCTGCCGGCGCGATGCGGGCCTGCCTCTCAGCCGAACTGGAGGAGGACGAAGCGATCGAAGCCGCCAAGGCCTCGCCTCCCATGACAGGATCAGACTTTGTCAAGGAAGTCACCACCTCCAAGCCCTTCACCTGGGAAGAAGAGTCCCGCAGGTGGACTGTCCCCAAGCCCTCCCATGGGCAGGAAGACCACTACCACCCACTTCCGGAACCGCTTCGCCGCATCGTCGCCTATGACTTCGGAGTGAAATACAACATCCTGCGGCAACTCCGTCAGCACGGTTTTGAAGTCCAGGTGGTGGGTGCTGGCACCTCCGCCCGCGAGGTCCTCAAACTTGATCCGGATGGAATCTTCCTGTCCAACGGACCCGGTGACCCGGAAGCACTCGACTATATCCATGCTGAGATCAGGAAACTCATTGGGAAAAAACCGATCTTCGGCATTTGTCTCGGCCATCAGATCCTTACCCACGCCTTTGGCGGGAAGACCTTCAAACTGAAATTCGGGCATCGCGGTGGAAACCAGCCAGTCAAGGATCTCCGCAGCGGAAGGGTTTCCATCACCTCGCAGAACCACGGCTTTGCCACTGATGGGGAATCCCTCCCCTCCCACGTGGAGATCACCCATGTCAATCTCAACGACGGGACCGTGGAAGGCATTCGCTCTACCACCGATCCCGTCTTTTCCGTGCAGTATCACCCCGAGGCTGCTCCCGGCCCGCATGACGCCTCCTACTTCTTCCAGGAGTTCGCCGACCTCATCGATGCGACGAAGTGAACGACCCGGGATTCAGTTACCAGGCACCAGGAGGTCTCCACTGATAACCGCAAAGCGACAACTCATTCATGAATACGATCGTTAACGGGCTCCAATGGGGTGACGAAGGCAAGGGCAAGATTGTTGACTACCTGACAGAGAATGCCGACTTCGTTGTCCGCGGCCAGGGTGGCAACAATGCAGGACACACCGTCATTGTCGGCGAGAACAAATACATCCTCCACCTCGTGCCTTCCGGCATCCTCTGGCCCGGCAAGCAGAACGTGATTGGTAATGGGGTGGTCCTCGATCCCGTTGGCCTGGCACAGGAGATCGCTACCCTGGAAGGCCAGGGTGTCACCATCAACCCGGACAACCTCCTCATCTCCGACCGGGCCCATGTCGTCCTCCCCTATCATTGCGATCTTGATGCCGCCCAGGAACAGGCCCGGGGCAAGTTCGCGATCGGAACCACCCGTCGCGGGATCGGTCCAGCCTACTCCGACAAGGCCACCCGCAATGGCCTCCGCCTCGCTGACCTCCTCAATCCCGAGATGGCTCGTGAACTCGTCTCCGTGCGCCTGGAGAATGCCAATCAGTTCCTCGACCTGCACAATATGGATTCGCACGACCCAACCACGGTCCTGGCAGCGGTGGAAGGCGCGCTGGAGCGCCTGCGTCCACATGTCACCAATACCATTCCGGCCCTTCACCAGGCCTGGAAGGCGGGTCGGAACATCGTCTTCGAGGGTGCACAGGGAACATTCCTCGACGTCGACTTCGGCACCTATCCCTTCGTTACTTCCTCCAACACCACCTCGGGCGGGGCCTGCACCGGAACCGGCCTCCCCCCTGTGGCCATCGACCGGGTGGTCGGGGTGTGCAAGGCCTATACAACCCGGGTGGGCGAAGGCGCCCATATCACCGAGAACCAGGAATTCTCCGATTACCTGCACGGGCTTGGCCGTGAGTTCGGGGCCACTACCGGACGCAAGCGCCGTTGCGGCTGGTTGGACTGCGTTCTCCTGCGGTTCGCCTGCATGGTGAACGGAGTCACCGACCTCGCTGTCACCAACTTGGACGGACTGGATGAACGGGAGGAGATCAGGGTCTGCACGGCTTACGATCTCGACGGTATCGAGCACTCCTATCCGCCGGCACAACGCGACGCCTGGGAGCGGGCCAAGCCGGTCTACGAATCCCATCCCGGCTGGATGTCTGACACATCCGGCTGCCGGAGCTGGGAGGATCTCCCCGGGAACGCCCGGAATTACCTGGGCCGCCTATCCGAGTTGGCTGGAGCGCCGGTCAGGTATGTCGGCATCGGCCCGGATCGAGAACAGACCATTCTCCTCTAGCAAATTCCCGGCATCTCATGGAGAGTTGGTCCGGCGCCCGAGAGAATGCGCACACCCTTTCGGGCCAGACCGACGTTCTGTCATCATGCCAGAGATGAACTCCCATGTTCCGCAGCATGTCGCCATCATCATGGATGGCAA
>DMYM01000219.1 GCA_003483645.1 Verrucomicrobiales bacterium | reverse complement strand
GGGACCGGACGGCTGGCTCTACGGCACACACGGGGTCTTCACCCACTCGAACGTGGGCAGGCCCGGTGCACCCGACGGTGAGCGCCAGCGCATCAATGCCGGGGTCTGGCGCTACCACCCTCTCAATGAGAAGTTCGAGGTCTTCGCCTGGGGCACGAGCAATCCGTGGGGTCTCGACTTTGACGAGAACGGTCAGGCCTTTGTGACCGCCTGTGTGATTCCGCATCTCTTCCACATGATCCAGGGAGGTCGCTACCACCGGCAGGGCGGCAAACATTTTAATCCCTACGTTTACAATGACATCAAGACCATCGCGGATCATCGCCACCCTTCCGCCCATGGAGGGGCGCGTTTCTACCTCGCGGACCAGTTCCCGGAGAAGTACCGCAAGAAGCTCTTCATGTGCAACATCCACCTGCACGGGGTGCAGGTCGATGACGTCAAGCGCAAGGGTTCCGGCTACACCGCGAGCCACGGTGAAGAGTTCTGCATGTCGAATGATCCGCAGTGGCTGGGCTTCAACATGGAGATCGGTCCTGACGGATCGGTCTATGCCATCGACTGGCACGACTCCGACATCTGCGGGCGCAAGGTGCTCCATCGCAAGACCGGGCGCGTCTGGCGGATCAGCTGGGGCAAGGCGAAGTTCCCGGTGGGGATGGATCTTACCAAGCTGCCTGACGAGAAGCTGGTCGATATGCATCTCCATGCCAACGAGTGGTACGTGCGGCAGGCCCGTCGCCTCCTGCAGGAGCGCGCCCTGGCGGGCAGGATCAAGCCGGCCACCCTGGCAGGCCTGCGGAGGATCCTCGATGGTCATGCCGATCCGGCGCGGCGCCTGCGGGCGATGTGGACCCTCCAGCTGGTTGGGGGGCTGGGCGATGTCATGCTGGCCCCGCTTCTCGATGACAAGGCCGAGTATATCCGGGCCTGGGCCATCCAGTTGATCGCGGAAGACAAGCGGGTGCCCGACGCAGTGCTCCAGAAGTGGGCCGTGATGGCGAGGGAGGACAGGAGCGCGGCGGTTCGTCTCTTTCTGGCCTCGGCCATGCAGCGGCTCGACCACGACAAACGCTGGGACGTCCTCACCGCCCTGGTGGCCCACGGAGAGGACAAGAATGATCACAATCTGCCCCTCCTGATCTGGTATGCCCTCGAGCCGCTGGTGGTTCTCGATGAGGACAAGACCGCGGCGGTAGTGGCAGCCTGCAAGTTCGACAAGATCAAGGGCTTCATCGAGCGCCGGCGGAAGGCAGGCGGCAAGTCGGCCACCGCCAAGCCCAAGCCCAGGGGACCGAAAGCCAGGCCTGCGCAAGCGGTTCCTGATACGGGCCTGGTGTTGCATCTCAGGGCGGGGGACATTGCCAGCGGGGGAAAATGGGGAAGGGCCACCCAGGCCCAGGCCGCCTTCCGGCCGGCCGTGGTGGCGTCCCTGGGTGGACGGCGCGCCTACAGGTTCGACGGTGCAGATGATCGTCTCGAGATTCCCCACCGGGCCGAGCTCGCCTTCGGGAAGAACCAGGCCTACTCGCTGGCAGCCTGGATCTACTGTGAAGGTGCCGGGAACCGCTGGACCGCACTGATCAACAAGTCGCGGGAGAAGTCCCGGTGGTACGGCCTGTGGATTGACCCGGCGGGCCACTGGCTCATGGGGGGGGAAAAGGCGAACGTGGAGGGAACCCGTGTCACGACCGGGTGGCATCATGTCTGCATGACCCAGGACAGGGGGGAGCGGTTCCTCTTTGTGGATGGCCACCTTGCAGCCTATGGCGCCGGTTCAGTGGCTGCCGATGGAGCGGGTGCGCTCTGGATCGGGGGTGCGCCGTCGGTCGAGGAATTTTTCCGGGGCGGGATCAACGAGGTGCGTATTTACCGGCGTGCACTCAGCGCGGGGGAGGTGAGTTATCTCTCTGATCATCCGGAGGGGGTGGCGAATCGTGGGGCGCTGGCGGAGGAGAGAACCCCGGAATTGTTCGCGCACTATCGGGAGGTCCTGTCCGAAAAGAGCCTCGGGCGAGCGGATCTGGCGCATGGGCATCTTGTATTCTCGGAGAGTTGCGGTCGCTGCCACACCGTGAACGGTGAGGGGGGAACGGCGGGTCCGGCCCTCAGCAGCAGTGAACTTGGGAACCTGGAGTATCTTCTCCCACACGTTCTCGATCCCGACGGCGAGATCGCCGAGAAGTATCGATACTACAAGTTCGAGTTGAAGGACGAGCGGGTGGTCCTTGGAGTGATTGCCGGGGAAAGCGAAGAGAGCTACACCCTCGAGTCGAACGTGGGTCGCTTTGAACTGGAGAAGGCAATCATTGCCTACCGGGATGTCCTCCCCTACTCGCTCATGCCCGACGCGGTCTTCCAGACCATGACGGATACCGAGGTGCGCGACCTGGTGGCCTTCCTGCAGAAGTGAGCGTAGAATATTTGACTGGTTGCCTGCAGCCCTAGTGTATCGACATGATTTACCTCGACTCCAACGCGACTTCGCAGGTGCATCCGGAAGTGGTGGAGGCGATGCTGCCCTATCTCACCGACCAGTGGTATAATCCCTCCAGCGGATATCGGTCCGCCAAGGCGGTCAAACAGGCCATCACCACGGCGCGGGAGCAGGTGGCGGCCCTGATCAACGCCCACCCCGGGGAGATCGTCTTCACCGGTTGCGGGACGGAATCGAACAACATGACTCTCAAGTGGCTGGCACGCCTGGTGGGTCGCGAGAAATCCAGGATCGTGACCAGTGTGATCGAACACAGTGCGGTCCTGCGGCCCTGCGAGGCCATGGAGGCGGTTGGCTACGAGGTGGCTCGTGGTGGCGTGAAGCCGGACGGTCGTCTCGATCTCGACGAGTTTGCCGGGCAGGTGGATGCGGATCGCCCGGGATTCGCCTCGGTGATGTGGTCCAACAACGAGACCGGGATCATCAACCCGGTGGCGGAGGCCTGTGCCATTGCCGGGGTGGCGGGCTGGGCTTTCCACACCGATGCCATCCAGGCGGTCGGGAAGATGCCGGTGGATGTCAGAGCGGTTCCGGTTGATTTCCTCTCCCTGAGTGGACACAAGTTCCATGCGCCCAAGGGCGTGGGCGCGCTTTACGTCCGCGAGGGCATTCGTTTTGAACCGATGATCCGTGGCGGGGGTCAGGAGGATGGCCGGCGCAGCGGGACGGAGAACGTGCCCTTCATCATCGGACTGGGAAAGGCCGCCGAGATCATGAAGGCGGAACTGGAACGCGACGGGCACGCCGACGTGCGTCGCCGCCGCGACCGTTTCGAGCAGCGGCTGATGAGCGAGATCGAGGGCGTGACCCTGAATGGATCCCGCGAGCACCGGGCGGTCAACATCGTGCACGCATCCTTTGAGAATTGTGAAGCGGCCGGTCTGCTCATCCTTCTCGACGAGGCGGGCGTGCAGTGCTCGGCGGGCAGTGCCTGCATGACCGGCAGGCAGCAGCCCAGCCACGTGCAGAAGGCGATGGGTCTTTCCGACGAGCAGGCCAGGAGCAGCCTGCGCATCTCCCTCTCCATCTTCACCACCGACGAGGAAGTGGAGGAGGCCGCCACTGCGGTGGCCCGGGCGGTGCAAAAGCTGCGCAGCGTGCAGGGCCCCCCGGGGGTGGGTCCGGTCGTGGTCTACGGTGGTTAGTGCCGGGGATCACCGGCGGGACCTCGCGGCTTGACGAGTGGTCACTGCTGTCGCAGTCTCCGCGCCCACCAAACCACACCACCATGGCCACCAAGATCTATACCGACAAGGACGCCAACCTGAATGCCATCCGGCGCAAGAAACTTGCCGTGATCGGCTTCGGTTCGCAGGGACACGCTCACGCCCTCAACCTGAAGGAGAGCGGTTGTGACGTGACGATCGGGCTCTATGCCAAGTCCAAGTCCCGCCCGGTGGCCAGGAAACTCGGATTCAAGGTGATGAACACCAGTGATGCGGTGAAGCACGCCGATGTCATCTTCATCGCCACCCCTGACACCGTCATCCCCTCGGTCTACGAGAAGGATGTGGCTCCCAATCTCACTCCGGGCAAGACCCTCCTCTTTTCCCACGGGTTCGCGGTGCACTTCGACCTGATCGAGACCCCCGACGACGTGGACGTCATCATGGTGGCCCCCAAGGGCCCCGGCCACACCGTGCGCGGCGAATATGTCAAGGGCGGCGGCGTGCCCTGCCTTGTGGCCGTCGACACCGACGCCACCGGCAAGGCGCTGGAAATCGGCCTGTCCTATTGCGCGGCCATCGGCGGCGGCCGGTCGGGCATCATCGAGACCGACTTCAAGGAAGAATGCGAAACCGA
>DMYM01000214.1 GCA_003483645.1 Verrucomicrobiales bacterium | reverse complement strand
AAAGTTTTAGAAAAAAACTCAGAAGTGGTGAATTAAACAATAAGATGATTGACATAAAAGTAAGTGCTAATTCATCTTTTTCACTTCCAACAATGGACATACCGGGTATGCCTGGCTCACAAATGGGGATGATTAATCTTGGTGATGTATTAGGAAAATCATTTTCTTCTCCAAAGAAAATAAAAAAAATGAGTGTTGGTGAATCTCATTCATATTTGCTCAAAGAAGAAATTGAAAATCTTCTTGATAATGATAAGATAATTACTAGTGCTCTTGAAGATGTAGAACAAAACGGCATAGTTTTTATTGATGAGATTGATAAAATAACTGCCAGAAGCGAAAAGATTGGAGCAGATGTGTCAAGAGAAGGGGTGCAACGCGACTTACTTCCTTTGATTGAAGGAACTACTGTAAGCACTAAACATGGGGCGGTAAAAACGGACTATGTTTTATTTATCACCTCTGGAGCCTTTCATAATGCAAAGCCCTCTGACATGTTACCTGAACTACAAGGACGGTTACCAATTAGAGTTGAGTTAGATAGTTTATCGAAAGATGATTTTAGGCCGCGATCTGCCCGTAGGTGTAGGGGTCGTCCACGATGGGGGTGAAGAAGTCGAGGGTCTGCACCATGGCCAGTTCGTCGGTGAGACGGTAGACCGCGGCGTCATCGGAAGTGGCCGTCCCTACCAGGAGGGACTCGTCCTCTATCTGGGTCAGTCCGCGCAGGACCTGCGCGAGATCGGCCTGGCCGAGCTTGGAGGCTCAGCCTGCGCAGGAGGAGAGTTCGGTCAGGCGCTTGATTTCTTCGCGGGACATGCCCGCAGAGTAGGGGAGATTTTTCCCGGGGCAAACCCGACAGACCGGTTTCCGGTTAATTTCGGGCCATCCCCTTTAGGCCATTGCCAAGGGGCCGGAATGCGTCGAGAGTCACCGGGCCGTTCCTTCCCTGAATCCGTGACCCGAGCGCTGTTTTTAATCCCCTTCCTGTTTGTTCCGCTCTCTCTTTCCGCCGCGGAATACGGGCCCTTCTGTCAATGGCATCGCGATCCCACTACTTCGATGGCGATTCACTGGATCGCCACCGAGGAGAAAGAGGGTGAGCGAGGCGAGTGGAAGCTGGGGGCGGCTGGGTTTGGCTACGGGGACGACGATGACCAGACGGTGCTCAAGGGCATGCGCAAGAAGTACCGTTCGGTCTATATCCGGCGTCCCTACGAAGTGCCCGCCAACGCCCCCGAGGGGGCGGAACTCACCATCGGGATTCGCTACGATGACGCCTTCATCCTCTACCTCGATGGAAAGGAGGCTCTGCGCAAGGGCGTGGAGGGTGCCGGGGCCGACATCAGCAAGGTGAAGAAACACGAGGCCGAGGTATGGGAGTATTTCAAACTTGGCCCGGCGGTGGCGGGGCATAAGGGCGTGATCGCCATCGAGGGACATAACGAGAGCCTCGACAGTTCCGATTTCACCCTGCGGCCGCGGATTGATTACCGGGCCAACCGCAAATTGCATCCCGTCGTGCGGGAAGGTGCCAAGTGGGCCTACCTGGGGGGCGGGACGCCGCGCGCCGGCTGGACCAGGATCGAGGGAGTGAAGGGGGAAGGCGCCGAGGCACCGCGCTATCAACTCGCCCTCCGGCCCAAGACGGGAGGGGGCTGGACCTTCGCGAACTTGCGCGACCGGAAGTTCGGGACGACCGAGCACCGCGTCTTCAGTGCGGACCTGGGGGACCTGGAGCCCGGGACGCGCTACCTCTTCAAGATCGCGCGCTGGGGAGCCCCCATCGGAAGCTGGGAGTTTGAGACCGCTCCCGCCACTTTCGAGGAAGGCATGACCTTCGTGACGGGGGGCGATATGTATGGCACCCGCGCATGGATGGACGCCATGAACCGACGGGCTGGCCAGGAGGATCCCCTCTTTGCCCTGCTGGGCGGGGACCTGGCCTATGCCAATGGGACCAAGGGAAATCGCTGGCTCGACTGGGTGGACTCCTGGCACAAGTGCGCGGTGGCTCCCGACGGGCGCCTCATTCCCATGATCGTGGTGATCGGCAACCATGAGGTGAAGGGCTACAAGTTTCGTCCCACCGACGCGCCAGGGCGGGCCCAGGCACCGTTTTACTTCAGCCTCTTCCTCGGACAGGAGGAGGGAGCGCAGTTGACCGTCGACTTCGGCAATTATCTCAGCGTGGTCGGGATCGATTCCGGCCATACCACCAATATCGCCGCCCAGACCCAGTGGCTCGCGCGCATTCTCGGCAACCGGCTGGGCATTCCAAGGCAGTTCGTGTGCTATCACCGTCCGGCCTGGGGGGCGGGAGTGAAGGATGATGCCAATGACATCCGGCGCGAGTGGTCCCCGCTCTTCGAGCAATTCAAGGTCGACTGCGTCTTTGAGAACGACCATCACATCTACAAGCGCACCCATCCCATCGTGGGCGGCAAGCGCAACGACAGGGATGGCGTGCTCTATCTTGGCGACGGGGCCTGGGGGGTGAAGATCCGCAGTGTTCCCAAGGACTGGAAGAAGCGGACCTACCTGGCGGAAGCCCGGTCGGTGAACCACCTCATCAAGGTCACCATGACGAGCGGGCAATTCGTCTATGAAGCCATGACCGCGGATGGAGACATCTTTGATGAGACCATGCGTTCGGTGCGGAGAGGGGCCAAGTAGTGGGGATGGTATCCGGGGCTCGGAAGCAGACGCAATTGCCTACTGGGCCTTGGCCCTGACCAGCTCGGACAGTTCCTGGAGATCCTTCTCGAGGATGGAGCCGGGCTTGGCTTCCCGGAAGGCGCGGCGGGCCCGGTCCATGGCGTCGGTTGCGAGGGCATTCCGGCCCTCCTCAAGGCAGGACTGCACGTAGGGCTGCACCAGTTGATAGAAGAGATGTCCGCCTCCCTTGTGGGCAAGTTTGCCCATGGCCCCGAGATAGGTGTTATGGGCCTCCTCCCAGCGCTTGTTCTCGACGTGAACGAAAACCTTCTCAGCGGCCACCCCGATGATGAGATCGAAGCGCTTGTTGCGGTTGGCGGCGATCATCTGGCGCAGGAGACGGTTGTACTCGGTGGTTTCCCCGGC
>DMYM01000201.1 GCA_003483645.1 Verrucomicrobiales bacterium | reverse complement strand
TGCAGGCGGCGCCAGAAGAGGAGCAGGGCAATGGAGGTGAAGAGGAGATTGGTGGCCCAGGCGGCGAGAGGGGGGGAGAGGTGACCGGCATCCCCGAGGGTGAGAAAGATCTTGGAGCAGAGGAGCATGGCTCCGATGAGCAAGGCTGCGATGGCCACCCCGCCTGCGGTGCCGCGACGGCTGAAGACGATGCCGAGAGGGGCGGAGAGAAGGACGACCACCAGGCAGATCCACGGTTGGGCCCAGCGGTAATGCCACTGGGTGAGGTAAGACTGGCGTGGGGCCCATTCATCTCTCCCGTACTGTTGGAGCCAGCTTCGGAGTTCGGGGATCCCGAGGTAATCTTCCTGCAGGCCAGGGGTGACGATCTGCCAGGGGGTTTCGGGAAAATCGTGGACGAAGTAGGGATTGGGCAGATCGGTATCGAATTTTTCAGCGAGGGTGCCGTCCTCCAACCGGGAGCGGAGATCGAGGCGAATGGCGTCGTTGAAAGCCCATTTCTTCGAACCGGGTGACCAGGTGGCCGACTTGGCATAAAGAACGGAGATGGGCCCGTCTTCGTCCTTGCTGCGGACCACCACGTCCAGGATGGGATCTTCCGGGGTGTAGTTGTAGGGAAAACTTCCCACCAGCCAGGAGCGGTGGGCGATCCGTTCGGCGTCCCGGTGCACGTAGAGCACATTCCGCGCCTGGCTCTTCGAACCGGACTTGGCGAATTCGATGAGGGCCTCCCGGTAGCCTTCGCCCCACGGGGCCCAATGGTAGTTGAGCAGGAGGCAGGCGAGGCTGAGAAAGAGACCGACTGCGCCGAGAGGGGCGATCACGCGGGCGACGCTGCGCCCGGTCTGGATCATGGCGATGATCTCCCGGTTGTGTGACAGTCGACCGAGTGAGTAAAGCAGGCCGAGGAGGAGGCCGAAGGGGATCAGGAGGACGAAGACGGGGGGCAGGGTGACCAGATAATACTGCAACAGGAAGGAGATGGTGTTCTCCGCCTTCTGGAACTTGTCGATGTTGTCGTTGATGTCGATGAGGACATAGATGACGAGGAGAGCGAAAGAGCAGATGCCGACGGCGCCGAGCATCTGGCGGGTGAGGTAGCGGTCGAGGGCCCCCGCGAAGGCGTAGCAGAGCGCGGCGGTGGCGGGGAGGAAGCAGAGCGAGCCCAGGAGCACAGGGCGAAGATTCAGGGTGGTCTGGTCGCTGTCCGGAAATCCGAGGAGGTGAATGTCCACGGCCTGGATCTCACGCGGGACGAGCGCGAGGGCCGCGAGAATACCCAGCATCGCTAGAATGACGCAGGGAAGGAACTTGGAAAGCGGAGAGGGGATCGCTACTGGTTATTGGTTGTTGGTTGTTGGGGAGACTGAAGTTAAAACGGGCCGGAGGTCGAGAAGAGAGATGGGGAGAGACTGTAAATGCCGCATGATTGGGGGTGCACAATGACACGCCTGCCACTGCCTTATGATCCTACCGGGTGACGTGGCGAGCGGCTTTTCCCTGGAGGCCGAGATGAGGGGAGCCTTCTCAGGAGAGGGACTTTTGGCCGGTTCGCCGGATTTTGAGTACCGTCCCGAGCAGCAGGAAATGGCCGAGGCGGTGGGTCGCGCGCTGGAGAGCGAAAGTTCACTGGTCGTCGAGGCCGGAACGGGGGTGGGGAAATCGCTGGCCTACCTCCTGCCCGCCATGACCCATGGGCTGGAGGAGGGGCGCAAGGCGGTCTTTTCGACCCATACCATCAATCTTCAGGAGCAGCTCATGAAGAAGGACCTGCCTCTCGTGCGTAAGCTGATCGGGAGGCCTTTCCACGCTGCGCTTCTCAAGGGACGGGGGAACTACCTTTGTCCCGCCCGCCTCAAGCGCGCCCGCATGAATTGTGGCGACCTGTTCAGCAGCAATGAGTCGGACGAATTGGAGGCTATATGGAAGTGGTATGAAACGACGCAGGATGGCACCCTGAGTGACCTGGACTTTCAACCATCCCCGAAAGTCTGGCAGCTGGTCTGCAGCGAAGCGGAAATCTGCACCACCCGCAGCTGTGGAGCGCGGGGCGATTGTTTTTTTCAGGAAGCGCGTAAGGAAGCAGTTGAAGCTGAGGCGGTTGTGGTGAACCACACTCTGTTCTTCTCCCTTCTCGACATGGAGGCCCTGATGGAGCATGGCGGCTACTTGTTTCCAAACGATTTTGTGGTCTTCGATGAGGCTCATACCCTTGAGAGTGTGGCATCGAACCAGCTCGGGCTGCGTCTCAGCCAGGCCGGCTTACGCTTCGATCTCCAGCGTCTCTATAATCCGCGCTCCAGAAAGGGGTTGCTGCGAACCCTGGGGGTGGGCAAAGCCATGACCGGGGTCGAGCGGGCTCTCTCTGAAGCTGAGGATTTCTTTGGCTTGTTGGGCGAGGTCAGCGAATTCGGTGAGTGGGGGCGGGAATGCCGGGTGCGCGAACCGGAGATCGTACCCAACACCCTGGCGGCTCCGTTGCGGGAGCTCTGGGCTGATCTGGACGCTCTCGCGGACAAGACCGAAAATGAGACGAGTCGCGCCGAGATCCAGGAAGGCGCGCGGCGGCTGCGGGAGGCTCACGCAACCCTGGAAGCCTTTCTTGAGCAGGAGGACGAGGGTTGTGTCTACTGGGTGGAGGCGGGCGGAGCGGACCACAGTTCCTACGCCGTGAGGGCCGCCCCGGTCGATGTGGCCGGGCGCCTGGGGCCGATCCTGTTTTCGGAGGGCAGGACCGCAATCCTGACCAGCGCGACTCTGGGCACGGGTGATCCCGGGTTGAGCTATTTCCGGCGGCGGGTCGGGGCGGAGGAGGTGGAAGCGCTCCGGATTGGCAGCCCCTTTGATTACCGCGAGCAGATGAAAATACACGTGGTAAAGGCCATGCCCGATCCTCAGGCCCCGCAGTATGAGGAGGCCCTTGTGGGGTGGATTGAACATTTCCTCCACCGCAGTGACGGACGGGCCTTCGTGCTCTTTACCAGTTATCGCAGCCTGAAGATGGCTGCCGATGCCCTGGAAGACGTTTGTCATGAGCAGGACTGGCGGCTCCTCGTGCAGGGCAGGCGCTATCCCCGGCACCGCCTCCTCCAGGAGTTCCGTGATGACGAGCGTAGCGTCCTGCTGGGAACCGACAGTTTCTGGACCGGGGTGGATGTGCCGGGCAG
>DMYM01000170.1:1757-6075 GCA_003483645.1 Verrucomicrobiales bacterium | reverse complement strand
TCGCACATTTCGATCCCGATCGAGTATTTGTTCCCCGGTCCGTTGAAGTCAGCATGCCGTCCCGTGATGTTAGTTGGCAAATGCTGCACTGCCACATTCTCGTCGACTGTGTAATGCCATGACAGACTCCCAAGCTTGCTGCCCTTCAGGGCCAGCGAGTGCCGCCAGGAATCAGCTCCCCTGCTCCAGTTCTGCGTGCTGTGAATAGTAATGTAGCGCGGTCGCATGCTGCTCTGGCCACGACGCCCGCGCGCGCTTCTCGGCAGGTAGTCCTTGTGCACCCTGACCTCGGTCAGGAGCGAGGTGGGCAACTTGTGCGGAACGGTCACCGATACGTTCTGGTAGGTCCGGTTCGGGGTCACCCTGACCGCTTGTGAGCCCTGGCGCCCCAGCGGGTAGTGTTGCCGCGGCCCCCCCGCAACACCCCCTCCGTTGTAGGCAGCACCCTGGCCACTGAATTTCCCACTTCCGGTTCCGGAACACCCCGCTACCAAGAGCGAGGCCACTACAGCACTTCCACTTATTGAATGAATGAGGACATTCCCCATAGGTATAATATCGGTTATCGACAGGTTATGAACAAAATAACGGATTATTCACATTTGTGAAGATCTAAGTTGCTTCCCGGCCTGCCCCCTGCCTCTGTCGTCCCCGAATCAGCTTCGATTCCTCAATTCCAGCAATTGATTCCCCGGCGAAAGCCTTGGATTTCGCCCGGCACCACTGTGCCTTCGAACAACTTCTGGCGGATTCCAGGGACATCCATCCTCTCTCTCTGGGCCCGGTGGAAGCTCCCGCCCACGCCTTTCTGGCAGCCCTTCTTTCCAAGACCGTCGAACCCGCTTCCAGGCTCTGGATCCTCGGCGGGTCGGCCCGTCACCGCGAACGACTGGCAATGGAACTGCACGGCTGGCAGATCGATGCGGTAACACTGCCCGATCCACCCCTCGAGGACTTCGAGACGCATCTGGCGGACCCTGAACGGGACGCCGAGCGCCTGACTGCCTTTCAGCGTCTCCGTGAATATCCCAAGGATGGTTCGTCGGCTGTGGCTCTCGCCTCGGCCGATGCCTTCGCCCACTCCGCGCCATCTCCCGAAGAGTTCGTTGCCTCCATTCTCAGCCTGAAGGTCGGCGGGGAACACGATCCTGACGAGTTGAAGAAAACGCTCCTCGCGGCCGGTCTGGAGGAGGTTGCCCAGGTCCATGCTCGCCAGCAGTTTGCCCGCCGCGGCGCAATCCTCGATATCTTCCCGGTGCAGGCTCCCGCTCCCCTGCGGTTCGAATTCTTTGACCGTGAACTCGAATCGCTTCGAGAATTCGACCTTGATTCGCAGATTTCGATCCGGCGACTCGATCATGCCGAACTCGTCCTCACTCCACCCTCGCTGGATCTACGCCTGGCGGACTGGTTCCGTGACGGCGATACGGTCCTCGCCCTGGATGACGGAATCGAGGACGCCGACATCGTATTCACTGACGACCCCACCGGAAAGAAATCGAATCTGGAAGCCTATGGCACTCCCTTTGCTCACTTCGATGCCGGCGATTTCATCCTGCACGAAGCACAGCAGAGCACGGTCTTTCATCACATCAACGACTGGCTTGCCGACGGATGGACCGTTTGCATCGCCGCCGCCACCGAGGGTGAAAGGGAACGCTTCCACGAACTGAGTGGCACCCATCTTCCGGCGGGGGGATACCACTTTCTCGATCTGGCCATCCCGGAAGGTTTCGTCCTGCGCTCAGCCAAGCTGGCAATCCTCTCCCTCGCCGAACTGCTGGGCCGCTATCAAACCACCGTCCGCCCGCCCCGCCTGCAGCACCTTGAGAAGGCACGCTCGCACTCCGCCGCCACCGAATTGGACCAACTCAACGAAGACGACCTCGTCGTGCACGCCGACTACGGCATCGGCCGCTACCGGGGATTGAGCCGGGACGACCAGGGAGAAGAGGAATTATCCATCGAATACCGTGACGGGAGCACTCTGTACGTCCCCATCGACCAATCCCACCTCGTCTCGCGCTACGTTGGGGGCGGAGGAAAGGCTCCTCTCCTGAGCAGACTGGGTGACGGACGCTGGAGCAAGGTCCGCAGGTCCGCGGAGGCCGCGATCATGGACTACGCTGCGCGCCTCCTGCGCACCCACGCGGAACGCGAATCCCAGAGAGGCCATGCCCATCCCGCTGACACCAAGTGGATGTGGGAGTTCGAAAACTCCTTTCCCTTCACCGAAACCCCGGACCAGATCCGGGCCATCTCCGAGACCAGGGCCGACATGGAATCGGAGCAACCCATGGATCGCCTGATCTGCGGCGACGTCGGCTTTGGCAAGACCGAGGTGGCCATTCGCGCAGCCTTCAAGGCGGTAACCGGTGGCACCCAGGTTGCGATCCTGGTCCCCACCACCGTCCTGGCGGAACAACACTGGCGCACTTTCCGGGAACGCATGAGCGAGTTCCCCATCCGCATTGAACTCCTCAGTCGCTTCCGTAAGCCCGGCGAAATAGCCGAAACCATCGAGGGCATTACCAATGGCGGCGTCGACATAGTGATCGGCACCCACCGCCTCCTTTCCGGCGACGTTTCCTTCCAGAACCTCGGCCTGGCAATCGTGGACGAGGAACAACGCTTCGGGGTCAAGCACAAGGAGAAATTCAAGGAACGCTTTCGCCAGATCGACCTCCTCACCCTCTCGGCCACGCCTATTCCCCGCACACTCTATTTTTCGCTCATGGGCGTACGCGACATGTCAACCATCGACACTCCACCACCCAATCGCATCCCTATTCACACTTCTGTCTGTGCCTATGACGAACGAATGATCCGGGACAGTGTGCGCCGTGAGCTGGAGCGCGAAGGACAGGTCTTCTTCCTCCACAACCGCATCCAGAGCATCGAGATGGTCAGGAAACGCCTGCAGGAGCTGGTTCCTGAAGCCAGGATCCTGGTGGGTCATGGGCAGATGGGACGGGACGATCTGGAAGAGGTCATGCATGCCTTCGTCGACGGGAAGGCGGACGTCCTCCTCTCCACCACCATCATCGAGAGCGGCATCGACATCCCCAATGCCAATACCATCCTCATTGACCGGGCCGACCGCTTCGGACTGGCTGATCTCTACCAGCTGAGGGGGCGGGTCGGCCGTGCCACCCGGCGTGCCTATGCCATCCTCATGCTCCCCCGTGACCAGATTTCCACGGGCGATGCAAAAAAACGGGTGAATGCCATCAAGCAGTACACCGCCCTGGGATCCGGCTTCAGGATCGCCATGCGCGATCTTGAGATCCGCGGGGCCGGCAACCTGCTCGGCACCCGCCAGTCAGGTCATATCGCCGCGGTGGGCTTTGATTTCTACTGTCAGTTGCTTCGCCAGTCAGTCGAGCAACTGAGCGGCCGCAAGGTGCAGCGGCGGACTGATGTCGTTCTCCGGGCCAACTTCCTCGCCTTCTCCGAATCGCGCTACGAGGACTCAGAGAAAGAACAACTTCCCGTCTATATTCCCGCCGGATACATCGCCGATTCCAAGGCCCGGCTGGCGGCCTACCGGGAACTGGCCAGCCTGGCCGGGCAGGACGAACTCCGCAGCTACGAAGAGCGTCTGCGCGATCGCTTCGGACCGATTCCCGCACCCGTCCGCAACCTTATCCAGGTCAACCACCTCCGGTTGGAAGCGGCCGCGGCCGGTGCCGAGATGGTGGAAATCCGGGGGGATCGCCTCATGGTGCAGCGCAACGGAGGCTACCTGATGCTCGATAACCGCCACTTTCCTCGCTTGAGATCCAGAGATGCTAACAGTATCCTCTCCGAAGCAGTCGAATGGTTAGAATCCCTGAATCGACCATGAAATCCCTCCTCTACGCAACCACCGTTCTGGCGACTCCTCTCATCGCCGCACCGGTTCCCCTCCTCAAGACCGCCGCCACCGTCAACGGCAAGATGATCAGCACGCGGGAGGTCCAGCAGCAACTTGCCCCCACCATCGGGATGCTGATGGCAAAGTATCCGCGGCGCGGCGAGCAGTTCCAGAAGGCCCTCACGGAAGCCCGCAGGGAAGTACTCGACCAGCTCATTGAACACAAGCTGGTGCTCAGCAAGCTTGAGGAGAAACAACTGCAGATTCCGGATCACATCGTCAAACAGGAGATCGAACGGTTCATCCGCATCAACTTCAAGGGGAGTCAGGAGGACTTCCGCAAATACCTGAAGGCCATCAGGATGACCCGCCGGGAATTTGAAAAGTCCCAGCAGGAGAAGATCCTGGTCCAGTCCTTCAAGCGTGAGCAGTTCAAGGATGTGGCACCCGCCACTGACGCTG
>DMYM01000170.1:0-1440 GCA_003483645.1 Verrucomicrobiales bacterium | reverse complement strand
CCCGCCACTGACGCTGAGATCAGGAAGCGCTTCAACGAACGTGCGGGTGACCTGCGGGACCGCACCAAGGACAGGATCACCTTTCGCAAGATCTACATCCCGGCCATCGACCAGACCAACCCGATCGCCACCCAGGAAGACCAGCTCGCCCTGGCTGAAAAACTGGCAGTCCAGGTGAAGGGTGAGGCCGACTTCGCCTCCATCGCCCAGATCCACTCCTCCGGCGCTTTCGCTGACAAGGGCGGCCTCTGGGAGAATACCCTCCGCTCCGATCTCGAGGTCGGGTTCGCCGACATCATCTTTGAGGCCGCCGAAGGCGCCATCCTGGGTCCGCTCAAGGACAGAATCGGATTCACCATTGTGAAGATCGTCAAGATCAACCAGGGACCCCTGCCTACCCTCGATACCGAGATGCGGGAACGCATGCGCACGGAGGTCGAGATCGAGAAGCGCTCCGGTCGCTACGCCGAGTGGATCAAGATGCTCAAGCGCACCGCCATTATCCGGCGCAATGCATAACCGCCCTTCCCTGCGACGGGCAGAAACACCATGCACACCGCTGTCTACGCCGGGAGCTTCGATCCTCCGACCAACGGGCACCTCTGGATGATCCAGCGTGGTCTCGAGTTATTCGACCGCCTCATTGTCGCGATCGGCACAAACCCCGAGAAACATTACAGTTTCACCCTTGAGGCACGCCTTGAACTCCTGGAGGCGTCGGTGCCCTCCTGTGAGCGACTCACCTTCTCGCACTTCGACAACCGCTACCTTGTCGACTACGCCAAGGAACAGAGTGCGGCCTATATCCTGCGTGGTGTACGCACCGCTGCCGACTATGAATACGAACGCGTCATGCGCCACATCAACGCGGACCTGGCCCCGGAGATCACCACCATCTTCCTCATGCCTCCCCGGGACATCGCGGAACTGAGTTCCAGCATGGTCAAGAGCCTGATCGGTCCCGAGGGGTGGGAGGACACGGTGCGCCGCTACGTCCCAGATCCCGTTTTCGAGGCCCTCTCCTCGGCAAACGGAGACGTATAAACAGGATCCGGGCGATTCCCATTCGTCTATCGACTGTTCCCGGTTTACTTTTCCCCTCATGGAAACCCTCGCCATCGCGCTTGGCGCCCTCGTTCTCTACCTGGTGGCCTACCACACCTACGGCAGGTTCCTGGCCCGCAGGATCTTCAAGCTCGACCCCGCTGCCCGGGTCCCCTCCGTCGAGATGGAGGACGGCACCGACTACGTCCCCACCCGCAAAGGCGTCATCTTCGGGCATCACTTCACCAGCATCGCGGGAACCGGTCCCATTGTCGGGCCCGCCCTGGCCGTGATCTGGGGGTGGGTGCCCGCCCTGCTCTGGGTTCTTTTCGGATCCATTCTCATCGGTGCGGTCCACGACTTTGGTGCCCTCGTGGTTTCCATGCGCAACCGGGG
>DMYM01000091.1 GCA_003483645.1 Verrucomicrobiales bacterium | reverse complement strand
CGAGATCAACCGCACCCCGCCCAAAACCCAGGCGGCCCTCCTTGAGGCCATGCAGGAAAAGATGGTTTCGGCCGGGGGCGAAGACTTCGCTCTCGAGCCTCCGTTCTTCGTGCTGGCTACCCAGAACCCCCTCGAACAGGAAGGCACCTATGCCCTGCCGGAAGCGCAGCTTGACCGCTTCATGTTCAAGATCAACGTGAGCTATCCTTCCGAGCAGGAGGAAATCGGCATTATGCGCAGCGTGACCGGTAGTGGTGGCGGCATCCTCCAGGAAGTGCTTGGCAAGCAGGACATTCTCGCGCTCCAGGATCTCGTCACCCGGGTTCCGGTAGCCGACCACATCTTCCAGTATGTTGCAGCGTTCGTCAGGGCCACCCGTCCCGGGGAGGAAAACTCACCCGGCTTCATCAAGGACTTCGTCTCCTGGGGTTGCGGACCGCGAGCCTGCCTGAACCTGATCACCGGAGCCAAGGCCCGTGCCATCCTGCACGGTCGCTTCAATGCCTCTCTCGAAGACGTACAGGCTCTCGCCCTGCCCGTCATGCGCCACCGGATGGGCCTCAACTTCGCGGCTCAGTCCGAGGGTGTCGATTCCGACCACGTCATCGGACGCCTCCTCGAAGAGATCCCCAGCGACAAGGCTCTCTACGAAAGCCAGGCCGCCACAGCCTGATTGACCCAGCTGCCCGTCCGTTTGATGAACCTCTGCTCAATCCGGTTCTCGTCTTCCTCTCCCGTCGCGGCGGGGGAGGAGGAAATGAGATTCCCCGGGAGCACTGGGCAACCCGCACGGCGGCAGATTTCCTGACTCCATACCGATCAGGCCAACGCGAACAACCCCGGGAAAGCAATGAAACGCTCTCTCAGCAATAGACATGTCTGAAGCGACCACCCCATCCCCCGAGTCTCCTCCTGTCACCTCGGAGTCCTCTCCCAAACCCCACGCCGCCAAGTACCTCGATCCCGATACCCTCTCACAGATCGGTTCCCTCGATGTAGTGGCCCGCCTGGTCGTGGAGGGCCTCCGGATCGGCCAGCACAAGAGCCCCAGCCGGGGCATCAGCTCGGAATTCACCGCCTACCGACAGTATGCCCCGGGCGACGAGATCCGCCACATCGACTGGAAGGCCTACGCCCGCTGTGACCGCTATTACATCAAGCTCTTTGACGCGGAGACCAATTTCATCGCCAACATGCTCCTCGATGCGAGCCAGTCGATGACCTACAAGTCGGGCAAGATCTCCAAGATCGAATACGCCAAGTATCTGGCGGCCAGCCTGGCCTACCTCGTCATCGACCAGGGAGACTCCGCCGGGGTCGGTATCTTCGACGGGGAATTGCAGAACTATATCGCGCCCAAGGGCAACATGCAGGTTCTGCACGATATCTCCAGCGAACTGGAGAAGGTCGTTCCGGTCCCGCGCACCAACGTGGGGGCAGTGCTTCACGACTTTGCCCACCGCATGACGCGGCGGGGTTTCGTGATGATTTTCTCCGACCTCTTTGACAACACCGAGGAGTTCATCGAGGGGCTCAACCACCTCCGTTACGGGGGGCACAACGTGATCCTCTTCCACATCATGGATCCCCACGAAATCGAGTTTCCGCTCAACGGGATGTGGAAGTTCATGGGACTGGAGGGCGAAGGCGAGGTCATCACCCAGCCCGCCCGGGTGCGCGCCAACTACCTCGAGGAACTCGAGAAGTTTGTGGGCGACATCCGCAAAGCCTGTGCCAAGGCCCAGGTTGACTACGTGCTGGTCAACACCAGGGACCCCATCGAGCAGACCATCAGCAACTACCTCCTCCAGCGCTCTGCCCTCGCCAAGGGGAAATAAGCACAACTCTGAAGATCCGGAACCATGGCTGACTCCCTCACCACAGTGACCCGTGCCCTCGCCGCCCTCACGGCGGCGATGCTGCCGGTCCTGGCCCAGGGAGAAACGATCGTGGTCAGCTCCGCGAGCCATCCGGCTCTCCAGCGGGCCCTGGCCGAAACCCCTGAGTCCGACAAGGACACCAACGGGCAGCTCTCCCTGGAGGAATACGGGGAGCTTCTGGCCCACCAGCGGCCCCACACCCCTGAACAGCCCAAGGCGCCCCTCCTCCCGGTGCGCCCCAATGGCGACCTCGTCATTCACGATTTCGAGAACAACGACCTGGGACAGAATCCCAAGTGGAGTCCGGTCCATCCAACGCCCCTCAAGGACAACCAGCTGGGTGCGCTCGGAGGCAACTGGAAGAGGGAGGGAGACGCCTTCAATCGCGACCTGCAGTCCGGCACCAAGATGATGAAGCGCCGGGTCGGGCCCTTCGAAGGAAAGTTCTTCCTCACCACCATAGGAAATACCGAACGGGCAGTGGGGAGCCTCCTTTCGCCCGTCTTCCTCGTGGAGCAGGACTACATCCTCATCCGGATGAGCGGCGGCGGATACCCGGGCCGGGTCTGCGTCAATATTCATACCACCCAGGGCATTGTGCGCAGCGCCACCGGCCGCAACGACGACTACTTCGAGAGAGTCGCCATCGATGTGCGTGAGTTCCGCGGACAGTTTGCCCGCCTTGAGCTGCGCGACCAGCATCGTGGCCTGTGGGGCCACCTCAACGTCGACGAGATTCTCATGACCGCCCAACCCGGGGATGCCCGGATGGTAACCCACCGTCCGCCTCCGCCTGTCCCCTCCGGCGGCCTGGTCATCTCCAGCAGTGGACGCAGGCAGGGCGTTCTCAAACTTGAGAACGGACAACTCTCCTGCGAAAGCAAGCCCCTGAGCGGCGAAGTCTTCCTCGCCATCAACCCCCTGCCGGAAAATGCTCCCAGCCTTCCCGGCGCGGTGCACCTGCTCGATGGCGAAGTCTGGAATGCCGAAGTCCGCACCGTGGAGGGAGCAGGCAGGAAGAAGGTTCTCAACATCCGCAGCCAGATCTTCGGTGAGAAGAAGATCCCCCTCGCCGCTCTCGCCAGCATGGAGTTCGTGGCAGGCGCCCCCGACGATCCACGGGAGCCTGGCACCTTCTACCGCAGGGACGGCCACCCGCTTCCGGGCAGCCTGATCTGGGTCCGGGCCAAGGACATCGCCATCCGTTCCCCCCTGGGAGTCATTCCGGTCCCCCGTGCGGCGGCCCTGCGCTTCGTGCTGGCCACCCCCCGACCAACCGCCCGACCATCCGGTGACGAAATCGGCCTGACAGACGGCAGCCTGCTCTTCGGAGCCACCCGCTTTGAGGGCAACCAGCTTCTGCTTCAGCACGAGACCCTCGGGGAACTGAAGCTGGCCTGGAATGCCGTCCATTACCTGCGCCGGACCATCGCCGGGCTCATCTGGCTCGATTCCGTCCCACGGACCGTCATGGAATCCATCGGTCCCGCCCTGCCTCCACCCGCTCCCCGGCTCACCACCACGGTCACGGACAGCCACACGCGCTCCCTGCGCATCATGCCGCACACCGTGCTGCGGCTCTCCCTCCCCGCCCCCCGGGGGCCATCGGTCTTCCGTGGGCAACTCCACCTCGTGCCCGGCAACCGTGCCAGGTTGGAAGT
>DMYM01000192.1 GCA_003483645.1 Verrucomicrobiales bacterium | reverse complement strand
CTGCAGCAGCGCCTGGCAGAGGAAGGCCTGGAACCCGCGCCGCTGGCCAAGCCGGAAACACTCGTTCGACGTGTCTACCTGGATCTCACCGGACTGCCTCCCAGGCCGGAGGAAGTAGACGCCTTTCTCACGGACAAGTCCCCCCGGGCTCTGGAAAACCTGATCAGCAGCCTGATGAAGCGCCCGGCCTACGGCGAACACATGGCGCGTTACTGGCTGGACCTCGCGCGCTACGCCGACACCCATGGCCTGCACCTCGACAACGAGCGCTCGATGTGGCCCTACCGCGACTGGGTGGTGCGGGCGTTCAACCAGAACATCAGTTTCGATGAGTTTACCCGCTGGCAACTGGCTGGAGACCTGTTGCCCGGGGCGACCATCGATCAGAAAATTGCTTCGGGATTCAACCGCTGTAATGTGACCACTGGAGAAGGAGGCAGCATCAATGCTGAATGGATTTATCGCAATGCAGTGGAACGCACTTCGACGACAGTTGAGGTGTGGATGGGACTGACAGCTGGTTGTGCGGTATGCCACAACCACAAATTTGACCCCATTTCCACGAAGGAGTATTACTCGATGTATTCCTTCTTCCACAGTACCGCCGACCCTGCCCTGGACGGGAACAAGCTGGATACTCCACCTGTTATCCGCGTGCCGCTGCCAGGTGCGCAGGAAAAGCTCGCGGCACTGGATTCGAAGATCCAGGCGGTTGAAAACCGCATCACGGAAGCAGTAACAGGGATTGACTACAACGACCCGGCAGACCTCAGCAAACCGCCCACCCCAACCACGAAGGAGACGGTGTGGATCGAGGATGCCTTGCCCGCCAAGGCTGCCGCGCAAGGTAACACCCCATGGAAGTTCGCAACCCAACCGGAACCGGTCTTCAGCGGCGCCAAGGCGAGCGTCCGTGAGGCCAAGGGCCTGAGCCAGCACTTCTTCACCGGTGCCAACCCGCCCCTGGTCATCGAGGATGGCATGAAGCTGTTCGCGCATGTTTACCTCGATGCAACCAATCCCCCAAAGCAGATCATGCTGCAGTTCAATGACGGCACGTGGGAACACCGCGCCTACTGGGGAGGCAACCAGATCGAGTGGGGCAAGAACGATACCGTCAGCCGGCGGCGCATGGGCGACCTGCCAGAAACCGGGAAATGGGTGCGCCTTGAGGTAGACGTCGAGCAGGTGGGCCTCAAGCCGGGTGCCAAGCTCAACGGCTGGGCCTACACCCAGTTTGACGGCAAGGTCTACTGGGACCAATCCGGTGGCTACGTCACCACCAACCCTGTCTCCGACCCGGCTTTCTCATGGAAGGCATGGAAGGCGCAGAAGGAAAATGAGCGCAACAAGGATCTTAACGACGAACTACGCAAGCTCGTGAAGGGCAAGAAGCCCACCGAATGGGCGGAGTCCCAGGAAAAACGCCTTTTCCTGCACTGGCTCGGCCGGATCTACAAGGGGGCCAAGGATACGCTGAAACCACTCAATGACGAAAAGGCAAAGCTGGTGGCCGAGAAGAATGCCATCGGCAAGAACACCGCAGTGACCTTCGTGATGGCCGACCTGCCCAAGCCACGAGAGAGCTTCGTGATGAAACGCGGGCAGTACAATAACCCCGGAGAGAAGGTCAGCCGCAACGTACCCGCCTTCCTGCCGCCGCTTCCGCCCAAACCAAAGGATGGCGATTACAACCGGCTGGACCTGGCCAATTGGCTGGTCGACGGAAAACATCCGCTCACCGCACGCGTCGCGGCAAATCGTTTCTGGCAGCAGTTCTTCGGTACTGGCCTGGTGAAAACCAGCGCAGACTTCGGCACCCAGGGAGAGTTGCCCAGCCACCCTGAACTGCTCGATTGGCTGGCCGTTCAGTTCATGGAAGATGGCTGGGATATTCAGCGCCTGGTGACGCGCATCCTCACCAGTCATGCCTATCGCCAAAGCTCCGCGGTCTCGCCCGCGTTGCGGGAAAAGGATCCGGAAAACCGTCTCCTGGCCCGGGGGCCACGGCATCGACTGGACGCCGAGGTCATCCGTGATCAGGCCCTGAACCTCAGCGGACTGATGGTATCTACGATCGGAGGCCGGGGTGTCAGGCCCTATCAGCCTCCCAATATCTGGGAACCGGTCGGCTTTGCCTCCAGCAACACGCGCAATTACAAGCAGGACAAGGGGGAGGACCTGTATCGACGCAGCCTTTACACCTTCCTCAAGCGCACCGCTCCGCCGCCCTTCATGGCCACCTTTGATGGACCCAACCGCGAACAAAGTTGCTCGGCACGTGGCCGCAGCAACACCCCGATGCAGGCCCTGCAGCTGATGAACGATGTTCAACACGTCGAAGCAGCACGCAACCTTGGCCAGCGCATTCTCAGGGAAGGCGGAACAAATGCTGAGGACCGTGTCCGCTGGGCATGGCGGCTTGTCACCGCCCGTTATCCTGACCAGGAAGAATCAAAAATCGTGCTGAAGGCTCTTCAGGCACACCAGAACCGCTTCGCCGTTGACTCTGCAGCTGCCGGGCAACTCATTGCCTTCGGCGAAAGCAAACCCGATCCCGCTCTCAAGCAGGATGAGCTGGCCGCCTGGACCCTCGTGGCGAACCTGCTCCTCAATCTTGACGAGGTTGTGAACAAGAACTGACCCTGCCATGGACCCTGCCCTCGAATATCATCACCTGCAATCCCGTCGCCGGTTCTTCCAGGGAGCCGGTCTCAAGGTAGGGGGTATCGCCCTGGCCCAGCTCCTCGCCCAGAGAAGCCTGTCCGCAAGGCCCACTGTGACCGACGATATCCATCCGGCCCTTCCCGGATTGCCCCACTTTGCGCCCAAGGCGAAGAACCTCATTTA
>DMYM01000048.1:2501-8655 GCA_003483645.1 Verrucomicrobiales bacterium | reverse complement strand
AGGTCCTTGATGACCTGCTCCTCGTGGTTGCCGCTGGGCGTGTTCACCCAGTCGCTACCCTCCTCGAGTTCATAACCCTTGTGGATCAGGAGCGTTGCATCACCGCCGTCGTCGACGATGAGCTGCGGCCCCTTGCCCTCCGGGAACTGCAGCGCCTGCCAGGTGCACCACCAGTATTCCTCCAGTGTCTCACCCTTCCAGGCAAAGACCGGAGTGCCGGAGGCCGCGATCGCCGCCGCCGCATGGTCCTGTGTTGAGAAAATATTGCAGGAACACCAGCGCACGTCCGCGCCCACTTCCTTCAACGTCTCGATCAGCACCGCGGTCTGAATGGTCATGTGGAGTGACCCCATCACCCGAACGCCTTCCAGCGGTTTCCTTGGCCCGTACTTGTCCCGGCTCGCCATCAGGCCCGGCATCTCGTGCTCGGCGATATCGACCTCCTTGCGGCCGAAATCGGCCAGGCCGATGTCGGCTACCTTGTGATCTTCATTTGCACTCATGATTCGTCAGTGGTGGGGTTGTTCACCACTCCGGGTCATCCCTTCAGCGCCCGCTTGAGGGCTGCCACCCTGTTCGTCCTCTCCCACGTCAGGGCCGGATCATCCTTGCCGAAGTGGCCGTAGTTCGTCGTCTTGCCGTAGATCGGTCGGAGGAGGTTCAGGTCCTTCACGATGTCGGCCGGCTTGAAGCTGAAGACCTCCAGAACCGCCTTCAGGATCGCGTCGTCCGAAACGGTGCCGGTGCCAAATGTATCGATGTGGACGCTCACCGGGAGCGGGTGGCCGATCGCGTAGGCGAACTGCACCTCGCACTTGCCCGCCAGCCCCGCTGCCACGACGTTCTTCGCCACCCAGCGGCCCATGTAGGCGGCCGAGCGATCCACCTTCGACGGATCCTTGCCGGAAAACGCCCCGCCGCCGTGACGGCCAACCCCACCGTAGGTGTCCACGATGATCTTACGCCCCGTCAGGCCGCTGTCGCCCTGCGGACCGCCGATCACGAACTTGCCGGTCGGGTTGATGAGATACTCGGTGTCCTTCGTCAGCATCCGCTTCGGCAGCACCTTCTTGATCACCTTCTCGATGATGAACTTCTCGATCTCTCTGTGCTTCACGCTCTCCGCGTGCTGGGTGGAAATCACGACGTTCACGATGCATTTCGCCTTGCCGTCAACATATTGGACCGACACCTGGCTCTTCGCGTCGGGACGCAGCCACCTGGCCTGCTTGCCCGCCTTCCGGATCTTCGTCAGGGCCGCGCCCAGGCGATGGGCATACATGATCGGCGCCGGCATCAACTCGGGCGTCTCGTCACTCGCATAGCCGAACATGATCCCCTGGTCACCGGCGCCCTGCTCCGCCGTCTTCTTGCCCACTGCCTTCTTGGCATCGACGCCCTGTGCAATGTCCGCCGACTGCGAGGTCAGCAGGTTCTGGATGAAGACCTTGTCCGAGTGGAACACATCGTCGTCGTTCACGTAGCCGATTCCGCGGATCGCATCGCGCACGATCTTCTCGACGTTGATGACTTCCCCGAGCGGCTTGCCCGCAGCCTTCGGAATCGTGACCTCGCCACCAAGCACCACCATGTTGCTCTTCACAAAGGTCTCGCAGGCCACCCGACTCGTCTTGTCCACCTTCAGGCAGGCATCGAGAATTGCGTCCGAGATCGTGTCAGATACCTTGTCCGGGTGTCCTTCCCCGACCGATTCCGAGGAAAAAATGAATGTGTTGCCCATCGTTTTATGCTGTTTTATATCAACGAATCGTGATTTGTTGATGCGACTTACGCCGCCTCGCCTATGCCGTCAATCCTCAATTCCCTGAAACTGATCGCCGATCCGACGCGGCTCCGGCTCCTCCTTCTATTGGCCGAGGAATCCCTCAGCGTGGCGGAACTCCAGGAAATCCTTGGGATGGGCCAGTCCCGGATCTCGACCCAGCTCGCCCAGCTCAAGAAAGGGGGCCTCGCCGACAACCTCCGGTCCGGCAAGAACAACATCTATTCGTGTCGTGCTCCCGCCGAACTCCTCGCGATCGCCCGACAGGCCGCCGACGAAATCCCCGACCGACCGAAGGACGAAGCGACCCTCGCTCACATCCTGCGCAAGCGCAAGGACCGCACCCGGGCCTACTTCGACGAGCTGGCTGGGAAATTCGGCCGTCATTACGTGCCGGGCCGTTCGTGGAAGGCACTCGCCGAAGGCCTGCTCAAGGTCCTCAACTTCAAGGTCGTCGCGGATCTTGGAGCGGGCGAAGGCACTCTCTCCCAGCTCCTCGCCCAGCGTGCCCAGCATGTCATTGCCATCGACCATTCGAAGAAAATGGTGACCTTCGGCAAAAAGCTCGCCAGTGAGAACGGGCTGCCCAACCTCGAATTCCGGCTGGGCGACATTGAGTCCCCTCCCATCGATGATAACTCCGTCCACCTCGCCTTCCTCAGCCAGGCTCTCCACCACGCTACCAACCCCGCACGCGCCCTGCAGGAGGTGCACCGCATCCTCAAGCCGCGGGGCCGGCTGGTGATCCTTGATCTCCTTCAGCACTCCTTCGACAAGGCCCGCGAGTTGTACGCCGATACCCACCTGGGATTTGCCGAAGTGGAGATCGCTGATCTGCTGGAGAACGCCGGCTTCAGGGACGTGGAAACCGTTATCGTGGACCGCGAGGAAGCCCCGCCCCACTTCCAGACGCTCCTGGCGGTGGCCCGGAAGTAATCCAGGGGCGAACCGCATGGTTTAAGGAGTGACGGCGGCGGCCCCGGCTGGCAGCTTGGACCCGAATCGGTGCCCCATGCATTTTCTCCCCTCCCAGTCCCGATCCCTTGTGCTGGCCTGCCTCTGCACCGCTGCTCTTCCTTCACAGGGTGGTGACTGGCCACATTGGCGGGGTCCGGACCGCAACGGCATCTCCCCCGAGAACCTGCCCGCCGGTGCTCTGAACAACATTGGCGGGAAGATCGTATGGAAGGCAGAAGTGGGAACAGGATTCGCCTCGGTTTCCGTGGTGGGCGACCGCCTCTTCACTACGGGACACCGCAAGGGCACCGATACCATCTACTGCCTCAGCACGAAGGACGGCTCGATCCTCTGGAAGCACTCCTTCAATGCGGATCTCGGCGACAAGTTCTACGAGGGCGGCCCCGGGGCCACCCCGACGGTGGCGGGGGAGAGAGTCTACCTTCTTTCCAAGTGGGGCGACCTCTTCTGCCTCAAGAGCACCGACGGAGCAGTGGCCTGGAAAAAACAGCTTCACGAAGAGGCCGGGGTCCGGGTCCCGACCTGGGGATTCAACGGATCCGCCACCGTGGTGGGCGATGCGGTTTTTCTCAATGTCGGCACCGCGGGCATGGCCCTGAGAACGGATGATGGTGGAATCCTCTGGCACTCGGAGAAGGGTGACCCGGGCTATTCCACCCCCCTCCCGGTCACGTTGGGCGGAACGGCCGCGATCCTGCTGACGAGCGGGAAGTACTACCTGGCGGTCGATCCCGCTACCGGCAAACGGCTCTGGTCCCACCGCTGGATCACCCGCTATGGCGTCAATGCCGCCGATCCCCTCGTGAACGGAACCCGGGTGTTCATTTCCTCGGGCTACAACAAGGGCTGCACCCTGCTCGAAACCGGTGGAAACCAGGTGAAAACCATCTGGAAGAACAAGGAACTGCGCAATCAGTTCAGCGGGTCGGTGTTGATTGACGGGCACCTCTACGGAATCGACGGGGACTCCACCGGGGACGCCTCCCTCAAGTGCCTGGACTGGAAGACCGGGGGGGTGAAATGGAGCTTCGACAAGTGCGGCTTCGGATCTCTCCTCGCCGCCCGTGATCAACTGCTGGTTCTCGATCACGGCGGCACGCTCTGGGTCGCTCCTGCCTCGGCCACAGGATTCAAGCCCTCGTCCAGCGGGAAGATCCTGGATGGAAAGTGCTGGACCGTGCCGGTCCTGGCCCACGGAAAACTCTACGCCCGCAACGCAAGTGGAACTCTGGTTTGCGTGGAGTGGTGAATTGTATTGAATGGGTCGTTCCGACGCACTCGATCCTCATCCACTCATGAAACGCAGAGTATTCGTTACCACCACAGCCGCCACCAGCCTGCTCAATCAGGTTCCTCTCCTGGCCGCCGCCGGGAAATCCGGAAAAAAGTACCGCACCGCCCTCATCGGTTCCGGCTGGTGGGGCATGAACATCCTCCGGGAAGCAATGGCCTCGGAGACGATCAGGGTCGTCGCTCTCAATGACGTCTCGGATGACGTCCTCGAGGTGGCCGCCGAGGAAGTCCGCGACCTCTCCGGTGACAAACCGAAGCTCTACAAGGATTACCGCGAACTCCTGGAGAAGGAAAAGCCGGAGATCGTCATCATCTCCACCCCGGATCACTGGCATGCGCTCCAGACCATCGCGGCTGCCCGGGCCGGCGCCCACGTTTTCGTCGAGAAACCCACCGGCCATACCATCCAGGAGAGCCGTGCCATGGTGAACGCCACCAGGGATTCCGGAAAAACCATCCAGGTCGGTTTGCATCGCCGCATCGGTCCACACCACGTGTCCGGGATGGAATTCCTCAGGAGCGGGAAGGTCGGCAAGGTGGGCATGGTCCGCATGTTCGTGGCCGGTGGCGGTGGCGCCGAGAAACCGCGACCCAACTCGGAGCCACCGAAGGGAATGGACTGGGACATGTACTGCGGACCCGCCCCGCTACGTCCCTTCAACAGCCGCATCCATCCGGGAGGCTTTCGCCACTTCCTCGATTTCGCCAATGGCACCCTTGGTGACTGGGGGGTCCACTGGCTTGACCAGGTTCTCTGGTGGACGGAGGAAAAGTATCCCCGACGCGTCTATTCCACCGGAGGCCGTCCGGTCAGGGGTGAACCGGTCCTGACCGACAGGGAGCAGACCACCGACGCTCCCGACACCCAGGTCGCGGTCTATGAGTTCGAATCCTTCACCGCCACCTGGGAACATCGCCGCTACGCGGAAAATCCACCTGAGAAACACAAGATCGGTTGCTACTTCTACGGCGAGAACGGCGTCTTCCACATGGGTTGGCGGGACGGCTGGACATTTTATCCCGTGAACTCCAGGGAAAAGATCATTCATCAGGACTCCCGGCTGCAGGAACCCGACGGTCACAACCTGGAACTCCTCTGGAGAGACTTCATCGACGGCATCGAAGGGAAGAAAGAGACGGTTTGCGGCATTGAATCCTCGCACCGTTCATCCGTCCTCCCGATGTTGGGCATGATGTCCCTGAAGCTGGGACGAAGTTTGCGATGGGACGGGGCCAGGGAGCAGGTCGTCGGCGATCAGGAGGCCAACAAGCTCCTCAAGCGCGACTACCGCGACCCCTGGGTCTATCCGGAAATCTGAGGCAACGTGGGCGCGGCCATGAACCTGTCCCTGGAAGAAATCTTTGCGGAGATCGGAGGCCAGCCCAACAGCTGCTCCCTCAGGGAATACTGCGTCTGGGCCCGCCATGTGCAGAGTGTTCCGGGGTGCCGCCTCCTCGTCTTCGGAGTGGGCCGCGACTCGGACGCCTGGCGACAGGTGAACCAGGGAAATCCCACCCTTTTTCTTGAAAACAACGAGGAGTGGATCGAGAGGATGGCCGACCAGATCGGGAGCGCGCATATCCGCTCCGTGGACTACGGGCAGAACTTCGGAGAGTGGGAGGAGACCAGGTTCTCAGAACACGCCGTGGTTCTTCCAGGCATGGCTGACCCGCCCTTTGATGGAAGCTGGGACTGCGCCTTCGTGGACGCCCCCTGGGGCCCCACCTTCGGTCGCCACCAGAGCACACACGCAGCCACCTGCGCTGTCAAACCGGGCGGACTGATCGCCCTCCATGACTGCGAACGGGAACACGAACAGATCGTCTGCAGGATCCTCCTCCAGTGCCGCGGATTTGAATTGGTGGAGGAGGTTGAGCGCCTCCGCATCTACCGTGCGCCCACCTGAGATTATTCCGGCCTCCACCATGCCCCCCTCCCCTGGAGCAACCAAGAGACACCATAAGGCATGCACCGTGCCCCCGGGCCGGATGCTTTCAGGGGGGAGGCCCCATCACTGGTGCACTCCCCCCCGGAAAATGTGAGGCGCCCGTTTCTATTGCGCCTTCAGCAGGGCCACCACGTCACTGAGTCCATTGTTG
>DMYM01000048.1:0-2202 GCA_003483645.1 Verrucomicrobiales bacterium | reverse complement strand
AGCAGAGCCACCACCTCACTGAGTCCATTGTTGAGGGCCATTTCAAGGGGGGTCCTGTTGTTGTTCCCTCCCCGGAGATCAGGATTCGTTCCGTGCTTGAGAAGCAACTGGACGCATTTCAGGTAGGGCTGGTTGTACTCGTCCTTGCCACTGATCATGTTCCACATGGCATAATGCAGTGCGGTCTGTCCGTTTCTGGAGCGCAGGTTCGGGTCGATCTTCGCCTCCGTGAGCAGGAACTCCAGCATCTCCGGTTGTCCCCAGAAGGCGGATTCATGGGTCACAAAACCGCCATTCCCGTTGGCCAAGCTGACCTCGGCTCCGTTGGCAAGCAGCAGCTTTGCGGACGCAATATGGGAGGAGCCTGCCGTCACGTTCAGCGGGGTTTTCATGAAGCGGGCCCTCCTGTTCACATCAGCCTTGTGGGCAATAAGGAGCTTCATAATCTCCAGATGGCCTCCGATCCCTGCATACCCGAGCGCCCCATAGGAGTTCCGGGATGCCGTATCAGGACTCACCCCAGCCTTGAGCAATTCCTCCACCTTCTTCTTGTTTCCCTCGCGGGCTGCAATCAGGAGCGCCTCCTCCGGATGGCTCATTCGCCTGTATACCCCGGAATGCGAATTGTTGACCCAGGCTTTCTGGGAGGCCTTGGCGATCACCCTCAGGGAGTCCTGCATCGGAATGAACTCCCCCTCCAGAGGAGTAGAGAGGTTGATCCGACCCTGGAGGTTGGCCCCGACGGCCGGCAACCATCCATTCTCGTCCGCACCAATGCCATCGAACGCGTTGTTCGCTGACCGGGAGGCGAGATTATTGTCCAGATAGAGCCTTACTCCCTTGTCCTTTTCAGTGACCGCAACCAGATGGTGCATCTTCCCATCATCGATCTTGGTGTTGTTCCGGGCCCACATCCCACCAACGAATCCCATATTGTTGGTTAAATTGAATCGATGAATTCGCCAGTCGGATGGCCCAAGATCTCCCATGGCCAGAAGAGTCTGCCAACGCTTGTCGAACTTGTCGGCACTGAACCACAGTGAGACCGTAATGCTGCCACTGGCCGGGGTGTAATCCGCTGCCTTTCCTCCGAGGGTAACAAATTGATTGTCCCCATTCAGCTGCAGAGCCAGCCCGGTCTGGCCTTTCACGAATCCTGGTGAGTTCTCACCCTTGCCATGACGTCCGTTGCCACTTGCATCCTTCAGGTTGCCATCAAACGGCCAGTGGCCGATCAGGCCCTCTGACAGTCCCTTGGAAACCTTGGCGGAACCCTGTCCTCTATTCCACAGGGACGCTATGTCATCGTCGCCAAGGGCTCTTCCCCAGATCCTGACATCATCAACTCTTCCGTTCCAGGTGCGATCCTTGTAAAACCAGTCAGATCGGAAAGTCGTGTGAACTGCCTTCCGGTTCGTCTCCACGAAACTTCCGGATCCTCCCAGCAAAAGCTGTGGATCGAGCGTAAAGTCGGTGCTGGGCAGGTTCGTGTTGATGCCCTGGATCGCAATCACATTCTTACCGGTCCGGAATGCGCTGGCATATTCACTGAGGGAGAAATACTCCGCCCCGTTGGCCTCGTGGTTGGTAACAGTGGTTTCTCCCGTTTTCTCATCGACCGTCACGTTGCTCGAACTGAACAGGCGCCGACCGTTGGCATGGAGAATGAAGCCATCATCATAATTGATCAAAAGGCCCAGGCCCTTGAGCTCCACTTTCTCAGGCAATTCAAACTCCCGCCGGATGAACACGGAAAGGTATTTGCCCTCCATGTCATCAAGAACGGTTTCATCATCGTCATCGCCGTAGCCGAATCCGGCTTTTCCGGTCTTCCATCCCGCTTTCTTCGTATCAAACGCAAGGCTGGTCCAAAGGGCATCCTTCGGGGCCTTTCCCCCGTCCAGATAGTGCCATTCAGATCCCTGTTCGATGATGGTCTTGCTTTCGCCGTCGGCGGATGAATCCAGTTTCAGGTCAGATGTCCGCTCAACTCTGAGATTTCCCTTCCAGTCGTAGAAGGAGCTCTGCACTTTGCCGGGAGAGATTCTCTTGATCTCATACTGGTCACCCCGGTACATGATCCAATCACCACTGACCTGCTTCAGCAGGTCGGGAGGATCTTCCGCTTTTCCGGGTTGGATCCAGGCCACCAACCAGACAGGCACAAGCAGCTTAATGAGTTTCTTTTGGGTCTTCATAACT
>DMYM01000333.1:435-8504 GCA_003483645.1 Verrucomicrobiales bacterium | reverse complement strand
TGGCGAGGTAAGTATCGCATGATAAGCATGTTTCCGAATATTTCGCTTGAAGCCGACAATCATTAATTCTGAATAGTTAGATGGCTCGAGACTCCCCCAGGTTCAAGATTGCCCGTGAAGGGCAGCGGTTCGTGTGCCCGGACGGACAGGATTTGCTCGAACTCGCCGAAGCTGAAGACTTCTCTGTCTCGGGGGTGGCCGAGTCCCTGGACCTCACCAACCGGCAGTTGGAATACGCCGTCGAGCGAGCCTCCGGATTGCGCCCGAAAGAACTTTTCCGGCGTCACCGGATGCTCCTGGCCCGCCGCCTGGTAGCGGAAGGCTTCTCTCTCCAGGTGATCGCGCAGCGGCTGGGGTTCAAGCACTACACTCACTTCGCCTCCGAAGTTAAGTCCTACTTCGACCTGCCCCCGCGCCAGTTTCAGAAATCGGTGCGGTCCCTGTGTCCGGAAACCTAGCGCAGGAGAAGCAGCCGGGGCTCCCGCTTGAGGAGAGTCCTTGCGGGGTAACGGACGAAAGTTCATACGGTTCAGGGTTGGCCCGGAGGGGTTTGGTTCTTGAGTGCCTGTATTGCCGTGCGCTCGAATCATTGAGGCCAACCCTCGAAAAACTGCCATGACCCCAGAATTACACATCTAAGGATGATTGCTGGAAGGCATGAGGCAACAGGACGGAGAGATCTACTTTTACACTCTGTTCTTTCCGGGGATCGACCAAGAGGAGCACCAGGTCCGGACTAAACTCGTGGAGAACCTGGCGGCAGGCCCCGCAGGGTGCGGGGGCGCCCGATGCGCAAATTGCAAGGACCTCAAAATCGCGCTCCCCTTCCGAAACCGCCTTGGCCAAGGCCACCCGCTCGGAACAGATCGTAAGGCCATAGGACGCATTCTCAACGTTGCACCCAGTGAAGATGCGCCCGGAACGGGCCTGCAACGCGGACCCCACCCGGTAAGCTGAGTAGGGTGCGTAGGCTCGCTCCCGGACCGCTTGGGCAGCTTCTATAAGGGCCCCCTCTTCGCCGCTGCTCATCGCCCCTCCTTCTCTGGGGTAAATCGTGATTCAGGCCCGCCCGCCTGGGCGTGGTCTGATCCTCGCGGATAGGTCACGTTCGCCACGGTGGTAAAGATACCTTAAATAGAGGGCGGAACGGAGCGAAATCGATCCGCGACCATCAAAATTGTCCCCTGAATGGGTGGGTATTTTCCCGTTTTTGGCGTCTTTTCTTCGAGGATTTTAGTAATCCTCCCGTCACTTTCCCACATCACCAGCCCAATTTCAGGCGCCATCCCCGGGCTTGGTTCGGCCCTCATCAAGGAAAGAGTCCGCGTTTCTTTTTGACCTCGGCGACCTCGTGCACCCCGAGGCAAAGCGCTGCCGTCCGGTGGCTCACCTGTCGCTCTTCGGCGAAGTGGAGCATGCGCTCAAAGGCCCCCTCCAGCATGGTCTCCAACTTGGTGAGCACCTCCCGCTCTGTCCAGTGGAAGCGGGAGAGATTCTGGACCCACTCAAAGTAGGAAACCGTCACGCCGCCTGCATTGCACAGGATGTCCGGAAGAAGAAAGATGTCCCCACGCTCGACGATGATGGTATCGGCCCCCGGGGTGGTAGGCCCGTTCGCGCCTTCCGCAAGCACGCGACACTTCAACTTGGCGGCGTTCCCGTCGGTAATCACGCACTCCAACGCGGCCGGAACGAGGACCTCACATGGTTGCAAAAGCATCTCGTCCGGATCGATGGCCTCCGCCTCATCGAAGCCGGCCACCCCCCCAGTCGACCTCACGTGCTCACCCAGCAGTCCGACGTCGATCCCATTATCATTCCAGAGCGCCCCCGTGATATCCGAGATCCCCTTCACCTTTACCCCGGACCATGAAAGCCTCTCCGCAGTGTGGGCGCCGACATTTCCGAAGCCCTGAACGATTGCATCTGATCCATCAATGGGACAGCCAATCTTATTAAGAGCTCGCATGGCCAGGAAGGCCACCCCGTGACCCGTGGCCTCCCGGCGCCCCTCCGATCCCTGCAACTCGACGGGCTTGCCGGTCACGATTCCGGGCACAAGATGCCCCGCGTTGGTCGAGTAGACGTCCACGATCCAGGCCATGGTTTGCTCATCGGTCCCCATGTCGGGTGCCATGATGTCGACCTCCTCCCCGATGAACGGGATGATCTCGGCTGCGAACCTTCGCGTGACTGCCTCCTTTTCCCGGGCGCTCATCCCTCTCGGGTCGCAATTGATCCCGCCCTTGGCCCCTCCATAAGGCAGGCGCATGAGGGCACACTTCCAGTTCATCCACATCGCCAGGGCCGCCACCTCGCCCAAGTCGACACTCGGGTGGTACCGCAGCCCGCCTTTGACCGGCCCACGCGAAAGGTGGTGCTGCACCCGGTGCGCCATATAGACCTCCGTCCGCCCGTCATCCATCCGCACGGGCAGGGAGACCGTAATGAGCCGCTTGGGCCACTTGCAGCGTTCCCGGATCTCTTCCGTCAACTCCATGAAATCGGCGACCTCGTCGAACTGCCGCGCTGCCATGCCAAAGACGGGATTCTGCAGAAGCATTTCTTTCATGCGCCGTGACCCAACACCACTGCTCCCTATTGAGCGAGGGAATTTGGTGCTGTTATCTTGGGTGCCAGACCGCTCCTCAGGTGCCGATCTGCGGCCTTGCCGTGGAAAAAAGTGAGGGTATCGTCCACCCTATGAACTCTGCGCTCTGCGCCAAGGTTGCTACCGCGGTCGTTTTTGTCCTCGGCCCATTCGAGCCCCTTCCGGGCCAGGGGGCAGAGGCGCCTCCGCCTGCAAAGTCACCAAGGGCAGGGGAAGAAGTGACTCTACCCGCAGGCCGTATTGTGGCCAGAGCCTACCTTGCCCTGCCCAAAGCTCCTGGCCCCCACCCCGGGATTCTCATCTCCCCGGAGTGGTGGGGGCACAATGACTACGTCCGCATGCGAGCCGATATGCTCGCCAAGCTCGGTTACGCCGCCCTTGCCATGGACCTCTATGGCAACGGCAAGAAGGCGCACGATCCACAAACGGCGGCGAGACTCGATGGGGCCCTCAAGGGAAACCAGAAAGAGATGAATGCCCGGGTCCTTGCCCACCTCAAGTTCCTTGCCGGACGGCCCGAGGTGGACGGGGCCGCGATCGCCGCCATCGGCTATGGAAGCGGCGGGGATGTGTGCCTCCAGATGGCGCGTAACGGGATGCGGGGGCTCGACGGCGTGGTGGCCTTCCACCCGCTCTTCCGAGTGCTCCCCTCCCAACCGCCCATCCGCAAGGCCACCGCCCGGGTGATGGTCTGTGATGCGCGCGAAGATCCCTATGTCCATCTTACCAAAGGCAAGGTGGAGGCCTTCAGGAAGGAGATGGCCCGCGTGAAGACGGACCTCACCATTGTGCCCTTCCCCAACTCCATGCAGGGTTTCACCGTTCCGGGAGCCGACAAGACCGGCGAGAAGTTCCGGATTCCCTACGTCTACAATGCCAAGGCCGATACCCGCGCCTGGGGCCTGCTAAAAGGCTTTCTTCGGGATCTCTGGAAGCCCCCGGGGTCGCCTGGGGAAGCAGAGACGCAATAGATCGGGCTCCAAAATTCCTCCGCACCAGCCTCACCTGCTCCCCGGGAAAAACTCAACTCAAGATGAAACAGCGGAAACTGACTGCCATTACCAGCGCCGGGCTCTTGCTCCTCGCCTCCTGCGGCGACCCGGACACGACCGAATCGGATGGCTCTCCGACCCTCCAGCAAGCCCCTCCCCCACCCAGTCCGGAGGTACTTGCAGCTCTCAAGGGACAAGCCTTTGGCAGCAAGCTCCTGGGCCGGACCAAGTATCTGGTGGGAGAGGGGTATGTCGCCGCCGACCTGCAAAAGGCTCCCCGCTACTATCTTCTCAACTTCAGCGCAAGTTGGTGAGGCCCCTGCAAGGAACACGCTCCAGAGTTGCTGGAGAAATACAGGCAGCATGTCTTGCCGAACCCGGAGATTGCACTGATCCACGCCAGCTGCGATGAAGTCCCAGAAGATGCCGTCAAGTGGGCCTACAAGGTGGGTTTCACATGGCCCACCGTCCTCTGGCCGGACTGGGAAGCGGTCGGATTAGGTGCCTATGGAGCTTTCGCCGGGGAAATTTTCCTGGTAGATAGCAACGGGACACTGGTCGCGGAGAACGAAGACGAGGCATTTGCAAGAATTGCCGAACTAAAATGAACACTTTACACATGCAGTTACGTTAGAAGCCAAGGAAGAGACCTCCTCCCTTATTTATTTATGAAACTAAAACATCTCCTCCATGTTGGAATCGTGGCGCTCCTCGGAGTCGGCGCGGTCTCCGCCCGGACATGGACCAGCGCCAACGGGGAAAATACCTTTGAGGGCGAATTGAAGTCCTTCGACAAGGAAAACGACACGGTCACCATCGTCTACAGGAACGGCCGCACGGTCACCTTCGGAACCCAAAAACTTTCCGAGGCGGACAGGACCTTCCTTGAAGAAAACGGCAAGGCGGCGGCGGACGCAGCCGACCCCGTTGATGTGGAAGCCGCCCTGAAAGAGCAAAAGATCGGGAAACCCCTGGCGAAGAAGGGCATCCTTTCCAGACTTGAGGGCGAGAAGTTCGCCAATTTTCAACTTGAGAAGGCCCCGCAGTATTACCTCGTCTACTTCTCCGCGAGCTGGTGACCGCCCTGCCGCAATTCTGCTCCACAGTTGGTGAAGCAATACAAGGAAGAGGTTGCCGATCATCCCAGCGTCGAGATGATCCACGTGAGTCTGGACGATGACAAGAAGGCCGCAGAATCGTGGGCGGCAAAGGAAGGGTTTCCCTGGCCCACCGTGATGAAGGACAACTTGGAACGCAGCGGCCTTGGGGACTACCTCCCGAGAGGCATTCCCAACTACAAACTCATCAGCATGGATGGGGAGATCGTGGCTGAGGGCAAGGGCGCCGTATTCCAGAAAGTCGCGGAATTGAGCAAGACGGAGGCATAGTAGGCTCCGCCCGTCAGGAAAGCGTCCGCGGTTCGGAGCAATCCGAACCGCTTTTTTCCTGTGAGCCATCCTTGCTCTGCGTGCCCCCGGGGCCATACTTTGTCCACGCACCCATGAAACATCTCGCTAAAATTACACTGATCCTTGGAGCCTGCACCCTTTCCTCCTGCGCTCTGGCGAACAAACTCATTCAAGCTCCCGTTCGTCTTCTGCAGGCTGGTGTGCGGACAGTTTCAGATGTCGGGGATCCCACTCCACCGGCCACCGCCGAAGCAACCCGGGTTCACGGCGTGGCCCTGAAGAACACCGAAGCAGGCCTCAAGTAACGCGGGTCACCCGCCTTGCCTCCCCGGGCAGAATCTGCAGGTTCACCCGCAACGCCTCCTCCGGAAGGAGCTCGGGGAAACGGCTCGCCCACTCCACCGCCAGAATACTCCCGGATTCCTCCACGAGATCATCCCAGCCGAGGTGGAGAATTTCCTCTGCTCTCTCCACTCTGTAAAAATCAAAGTGGTAAAGGGCCCGGACCCCCATGCGGTATTCGTGCAGAAGCGTGAAAGTGGGGCTCGTCACCGGTCCCCCATGGCCGACGCCTGAGGCCAGGCCTTTGACCAATTCGGTCTTCCCCGCCCCCAATTCCCCATCCAGCCCAATCACGCCGCCATTCGTCAATTCGCCCGCCAGATCACGCCCCAGCGCCTGCATAGCGCTCGGATCCTTGCATTCCCGGGGAAAATCCATACCCGGACAGTCTGCGGACCAATTTCCGGATTGGCAAAAATTTCTTGCTCCCCATAGATCGCTGTGGTGAATTCCCGGCCCACCACGTCTTCCGGCCGGGTCCCTCTCCCCTCGTCACCTCCCACCCACCATGTCCTACGCAGTATTCAAGACCGGCGGAAAGCAGTACCGTGTGCAGGAAGGCGACAAGCTCGACGTCGAAAAGCTCGATGTCGAAGTCGACGGTGAAATCCGTTTTGCCGACGTTCTCCTGGTCAACGACGGCTCGACCACCACGGTGGGAACCCCCCTGGTGGAGGGCGCTGCCGTGACCGCCAAGGTTCTCGACCAGTTTCGCGGCCCCAAGGGAATCGCCTTCAAGTTCAAACGCCGCAAGGGCCATCACAAGACCAAGGGCTACCGCCGTGCCCTCACCAAGGTGGAGATCACCAGCATCGCCGGTTGAATCCCGCCCCTGATTAATCCCAGACCCCGAATCCCATGGCTCATAAGAAAGGACAAGGATCCGTCAAGAACGGCCGCGACTCCCGCAGCAAGCGGCTCGGTGTGAAAAAATTCGGGGGTGAAGCGGTCATCGCCGGCAATATCATTATTCGCCAGCGCGGCACCAAGTGGCACGCCGGGCAAAATGTCGGGCTTGGGCGTGATCACACCATCTTTGCTCTGATCGACGGCAGCGTCTACTTTGACCGGAGGGGCCGCCGCGTCAATGTGGCGGAAGCTGGAGCCAACTAGCCTCCCGGCGTAACACAAGGACTTCCCCCCAAGCCCCCCAGCGGCCCCAACCCCGGGAGCCGCTCTTTTTTGTGTTGCCCGCCGGGCCGCGTAGATTCACGAAAAGATCGGTCCGATGTTCAACCTCGTCCTCGTCGCCCCCGAGATTCCGCACAATGCCGGGGCTGCTGGAAGGCTCTGCCTCGCCACCGGCTCGACCCTGCACCTTATCAAGCCATTGGGGTTCTCGCTCGATGACAAGCACGTCCGCAGGACGGGGCTCGACTACTGGAAGGACGTGGACCTGAAACTCTGGGACTCACTCGAAGAGCTTTATGCCATCGCCTCTCCCGAGCGCACCTGGTTCCTCACCACCAAGGGCCGCACCGCCCACTGGGATGTCTCCTATGCAGAAGGAGATTATTTCATCTGCGGTTGCGAAACGCGGGGCCTGCCCGCATCCATCCTGGCAGCTCATCCGGACCGGCTCGTCCGCATCCCCATGCGCGACCGGGGAACTCGCTCCCTCAACCTCGCCACCGCCGCGGCTGTCGTCCTCTACGAGGCGGCGCGGCAGGTAGGCTGATCCGCAGTTCAGCGACGGGCGCTCCTGCTACTCCGAATCTGAGGTGGCCTGGATATCCTGCAGGGCGCCGATAAAATCCGCCAGGATTTCCGCCGGCACCATGATGGTGTCCCGGTTGCCCGCCACATCCTCGGTAATCTTTACCACCTTCCCGCGGGCGTTTTCCTTCAAATCCAAGAAAAACACCTTTCGATCCGCGATAATCTTCTCCGTGTGCAGTAGGTCGTTTTCCACCTCTCCTCCTTTAATGTCGTTGATTAGTTTGGCTGTAACTCTCTAGCGGATTCCCGATTCCGTCAAACCCAAAAGATCAAGGCTGCAAGAGAGCTAAATCTACTTGATAGACACAGCTTCAAGGAATTGCGGCTTGGGTTTGCTCCATGTCCCTTGATATCAAGAGGACTTTCCCCAGGCTGACCTGTGGCTTGCCCTCCTCCAGCGCTCAGGTGGTTGCCCGATGAACGAGGGCCAACGGGGCCCACTTGCAGGGCCGACGGCCCTCCCATTAGTCCCTTCATAAACAAAACTCGCTCCTTCCCGATGGGTGGCCATTCGAGCGAGAGGGCTCTCTCTTTTTTCCCTGCGCCAAGCCTTTCCTCCCCTGGTAGCGGGTAGCGCAATCGCTCCTCTTACCGTATCCCCACCGCCTTGCGCACGCGAGTGAGCACCCGATTTGCCTCCTCCCGCGCCCGGGCGGCTCCGGTGGCCAGCACCTGCTCGACGTGGCCGGGGTCAACCAGAAGCTCTTCCCGTCGTTTGCGCATGGGGGCAAAAAACTCCCAGTAGGCCTCCCAGAGTCGCTTCTTGAAGTCCCCGTAACCAATTCCCCCAGCTTGGTAGTCCGCCACCATCTGGTCGTAATCCCCTTCCATGGCAAAGAGCTTGTAAAGCTCCAGGATGATGGCGCCCTCCGTGGGCTTGGGGTCCTCCACCGCGGCGGAATCCGTCACGATCCGCATCACCGTCTTCCGCAGCGGCTTTTCCTCCCCGAAGATGGGCAGGGTGTTGTTGTAGCTCTTGCTCATCTTCTGGCCGTC
>DMYM01000333.1:0-128 GCA_003483645.1 Verrucomicrobiales bacterium | reverse complement strand
GCTCTTGCTCATCTTCTGGCCGTCCAGCCCGGGAACCTTGGCCACCGCCTCTGGTATCAGGGCTTCGGGCAGGACGAGAGTCCCTTCTCCGTAGCTCTCGTTGATCTTGATCACGAGATCCCGGGTGA
>DMYM01000144.1 GCA_003483645.1 Verrucomicrobiales bacterium | reverse complement strand
CAAACTCCGTCTTGTATTGCCCGACCGAAGACCCGGAATCCATGGCCAGGTCCAGACCCTGCGCCGGCAGCTTGGAGAGCAAACCGGTCGCCTGCCCCTCCGCAGCCAGTTCCCCGTTGAGATAGAGCTTCATCGACTTGTCCTCTCCCAGCACAGCGACAAGATGGCTCCACCCCTTCTTGAGTGGCTTCCCGGCCGAGATAACGACAAGTTTCTCATCCGCTCGCACCTGGAAACTCGGAATCCGCTTCTTCAGGGTGAGGGCATAACCGTTGAGAGGTCCGCCATGGGCCAGCACCACCCCACCCGGTCCGTCCGGAAACACCCAGAGCTCCACTGTTACCGGTTTTCCCATCGGATTCATGCTTTCCCGGGGCTTAAAGGCGACGAGGGCATTGGACCGCGTCCGCCCCCCTCCCGCGCTGGGAGCGGGTGCATCCGGAGCTTCTCGATTCGCACCAAAGAGCTGGTGCTCGATGGTGGTCGTCCAGCGCAGGTATTTCGGATCCCGTCCGAATCCATAGACCTTGTCCTTGTTAAAGACGAGCATGCGACCAGCGGGGGCATACTTGCCCGCCTGGTGATAGCCGTTGTGGCCTCCTGCGAAGTTTCTGCCGAAAACCCAGTAGGCCCGGTGGAAGTAGGTGTCATCGAGAAAACCCATGGGCGCGAAGAGATGGGCGCCCTTTCCTTTCTGGGCCCCGCCCTGGGCGGCTGTATTCCCCGAAATCGGCCCTATCTCGAGTCGATCCCCGCTCTTCTTGTCAATTTTCTGGGAGCGCAGGTAGGTATGCTCTCCATCACTGCTGAGAATATCGGGCAGACCCACCTGCATCTGGAGTGTCTGCAGGCGGTCCTGGATATCGCCACCGGTTTCCGGATCGCGGTGATCCATCACCCTCTCCAGCAACTTCCTTCCGCTCTTCACCTCGAGCTGGATGAAACGCAGACCGTGATCCAGGAAGGTGGAACGCCCCGCCACGAAGGATGCGATACCGTCCTCCACCAGCACCGTGCCATGCACCGGCCAGACGCTCTCGATCTGCTCAAAGGCCATGAGACGGCGGTCGACAGGTGCCGCGCGGAACTTCCAGATGAGGGAGCCGTCCTGCGCACGCAGGCAATAGACCGAGCCATCAGCAGACCCGAAGACCAGGCGTCCCTTCCAGTAGGCCGGAGGAGAATCGATGCGTGCCCCAGCCGTATAACTCCACTGCGGTTCACCGGAAACCGAGGAAAGGGCATGCAGGGTATGTTGATCGATCTGCGCGACATAGACCTGGTCCTTCACAATCGTGAGGGCGCTGAGGCGTCCTCCAAGCTGCACCTTCCAGCTCTCGTCGAGGTTGCCGACGAGAGCCTGCTCCGATGCTCCACTGCGCTGGACATTGCCACGGAAGGTCGGCCAGTCACCCTCCCCGGCCACCACCTCATTCACCGGCTCATTGAAAGAGGGCCCCTTCGACAACCGGCCCTCATCCGATATCTTCCCGGGGAGTTGAAAGGTGGTCGAGGCAGGAGCCAGGGCGTTAAACCCGTACAACTTGGCTTCCGGGTAGCAGGCACAGTTATGGGGTGGTGCGTAGGTCAACCCGTTGGCGGGCATCACGCCATAAAGGCATCCACCCCGCACCCAGTGATTGATATCCCAGTCTTCCTTGTCGAAATCCACGAACTCGATTCCCGTGCGGGAGGGAATGAGGAACCGTTCCGTCGCCTTCGCAATATAGCAGCGGTGGTGAAACCAGTAGGTTTTCACATTTGGCGGGAACTGCTTTTTCACCTCCCCGGTACGGGGATCCCGGCCCGTGTAAACCCCGCTGTGCCCACCACTGGTCAGGGGCGCGGACCAGACCAGGCCTCCCACCACCAGGAGATCCTGGGGTGACTGGTAGCCGGAGGGATCATGCGTGGCCTCCCAGAGCCTCTTGCCACTGGCAAGGTCGTAGCTCTGCATCTTGTTATCTCCTCCCGCGTAAAGGACGACATCCCCATAGATCACGAGCCGGGGGGCGAAGTTGAAGGCGATGAGTGTCCGGCGCCCGGCCTTTTCACTGCGCCATCGCTGGTCACCGGTCTTGCGATCAAGGCAAACCACGTTCTCCCCGTCGTGGTAGACCAGGACCTCTCCAGCCACCGAGAGACTCAGTGGAGAAATCTTGTCCTTCTTTTTCCACAGGAGATCTCCGCTCCCGGCACCGTAGGCTCGGATGCTCCGCGGTTGGGCGTTCCAGACGAATTCGGTGCGCACCCGCGCCTGGTCCCCGACATTGTGCTTGGGAGCATAGTCCTCCAACTCTGACTGACCTTCCCGAATGAGGGTGAAGAGTATTCCTTCATGATGTATGATCTCCTCCGCTTTTTCCGAACCCTCAAAGACGCCACGGGTTTCGCCGCTGGCCGCATCGATATCCTCAACCGGCCCGGTAATGCTGCGCGTCACAAAGAGTCGCTCCCCGTCCACTACCAGACGCCGGGCCAACTGGCTGGGACCACTCTTCAAGGGCCAGAGCTGGTTATGCCATTTCGTAATTGGACGCTTCCACAGCACCGCACCGTTGAAGGCATCGCGCGCAATCAGTTGCCAGTCGGAGGGTAACTGGATGGACACCCGTGACCCCTCGTCCATGATGTAAAACATGCGCCCGCCACCTGAGACCAGCGCACTCATGGACGCCATGCGATCGTGATGGCGCGACCAGCGCGGACTCCCCACCCACTGCATGCGCCGGGGCGGCCCTACCACCTTGTCCTTGGCCACCGCATTCCCGGAGGGGTTGTGAAAGTAATGCGTCCAATCGTCGATCTCCTTCGGACGGGGCTTGACCGTCTTCTTCCATGCGCCATCGCGACGCACCCAGGCGATTCCCTCCGGGACCAGCACCCGCAGCATCTCTTCCTCACTGACCCCGGCAGCCTCCTCCGCCACGATCAAATTCACGAAGTTCTCGATGTAGGGCAGGGTCCTGCCATCGAATTGCTCCACTGAAACGGACCCGTAGAGACCCTTGGCTCGTAACGCTGAGCGGGCCTTTTCCACGGCGGAAGCGTCCACGCTCAGGCCCTGCACAAGGTAGCGGTTGTCCAACCGCAGGGAGGCCGTCAGGACGGGATCCGCCGCGCCGAGTTGCACGACGAGGCCGCCTTTCAC
>DMYM01000420.1 GCA_003483645.1 Verrucomicrobiales bacterium | reverse complement strand
CCCCGAACAAGCAGGACAACCCCGGCTTCCCCAGCTGCATCCTCAAGCCCGGCGAGACCTACAACCACACCATGATCAGCAAATTCAGCTGGTAGGGGGAGGCGTCAAACGTCGGACTGTGAAAAGTCCAATCTCCTTCCCAACCAAAGGGCCTGCCCCTCTGGCAGTTTGTGTGCGTTTTTTTGATTCTCCCGACCTTCGACTTCCGCCTTTGCTCCACCATGGATCCCTTAACCGTCATCTCCTTCCTCCTCTTCACCGGTCTCGTCGCGGTGCTCACCTGGCGGCTCACACGCGGGCGGCTTGACGACACCGAAGAGGGATTCTTCCTCGCCGGGCGCAGCCTGACCGGAGTGGTCATCGCCGGGTCGCTCCTCCTGACCAACCTCTCCACCGAGCAACTCGTCGGCCTCAATGGCGGCGCCTACGTCAATGGGCTGGCGGTCATGTGCTGGGAAGTCATCGCGGGGGCCTCCCTGGTGATCCTCGCTCTCTTCTTCCTTCCCCGCTACCTCAAATCCGGGATTGCCACCGTCCCGCAGTTCCTGGAAGAGCGCTACGGATCGGGGGTCCGCGCCGTCACCACCTTCGTCTTCATCATCGCCTACATGCTGATCCTTCTGCCCTTCGTGCTCTTCCTCGGAGCCAAGGGTTTGAACGGAATGCTCAACCTTGAGGGAATGCTCGGTTGGAGCGAGATCCAGACGATCTGGACCATCGTCATCTTCATCGGAGTGGTGGGATCGGCCTACGCCATCTTCGGCGGCATGCGTGCGGTGGCCGTCTCCGATACCTTCAACGGAGTCGGCCTGCTCATCGGCGGTCTCATGATCACCTTTTTCGCCTTCCTCGCCGCCAAAGGCGACGGCTCGTTCGCTGATGCCTTCGCCCAGCTCAAGGCTGACAAGCCCGAGAACCTGAAGAGCATCGCCACCAGCGAGGGGCATCCCGTTCACTGGACCACGCTCTTCACCGGCGTCCTCCTCCTCAATTTCTTCTACTGGACCACCAACCAGCAGATCATCCAGCGCACCTTCGCAGCCAAGAGCCTCGCAGAGGGGCAGAAGGGCGTCCTGCTTGCCTCCTTCTTCAAGATCCTCGCCCCCCTCATCCTGGTCGTCCCCGGCCTCCTCGCCTACCAGGTCTTCACCAACAGGCTCGGCCATGCCGAGGCCCAGGCCATGCTCGGCGACGACGGTGCGGTCTACGGCAAGTTGGTCCGGGAAGTCCTCCCCGGGTGGCTCACCGGCTTCTTTGCCGCCGTCGTCGTGGGCTCTATTCTCTCCACCTTCAACTCCGTCCTGAACTCCAGTGCCACCCTCTTCTCCCTCGGGGTCTACAAGAAAATCCTCAAACCCGCTGCCAGCCAGCACCAGCTCGTCCTCTCCGGCCGGGTCTGCAGCGCGGTGGTGGCAGCCCTGTCCGTCCTCGCCGCTCCCCTCGTCTTCTACGGGAAGGACGGCCTCTTCAACGTCTTCCAGGAACTCAACGGCATCTATTTCATTCCCATCCTGGCCATCATGCTCTTCGGTCTCTTCAACCGCCGGGCCGACGGCCTGAGCGCCCTCATCACCATCCTCACAGGCCTCTGCGCCATGATCATCGGAACGTTCTTCCCCGGAAAGCAGGTCACCGATGCCGCAGGTGAAGTCGTCTCCGGAGGCTGGAAGGCCGACATCTTCCAGTCTGGATTCCATTACATGGGCGCGGTCTTCGCGGGATGCCTCATTCTGCAGTTCATCCTTGGCCGGACCATGAAACGCCCGGGGCTCTACGTCCAACGCGACGCCCAGGCTGTCGACCTGACTCCCTGGAAACATGCGAAGAAGGTGGGAGCCGGACTCCTCGTCCTCGTCTTCGTCCTCTACGCAGCCTTCGCCTTCTAGGAAAAGCCCACGAGCAACCATCCCGTGCCTCGCCTTGCCGGTCAAAAACCCGGCCGCTAGAACCCCTGTCCTCCCAGCAGGATCTCGATGCCCCTCCAAGCGAACGAATCCCTCGCCGATCTCTCCGTCGACGCGCGGGTTCATCTCAAGCACCATTATCAGCAGGAGGCCTCCCTGCTCGCCGCCGCCCCGGGACGGGTCAACCTGATCGGCGAGCACATCGACTACTGTGATGGCTTCGTGCTGCCCCTCGCCATCGATCGCCACGTCGTTATTGCAGCCGCCCTCAACAACTCCGGTGTGGCCCGGGTGCGTACGACAGGAGAGGAGGAGGCCGTTATCTCCCTGGAAGGCCCCCAGGCTCCAGCGACGCCACCCTGGGCCAACTACCTGCGGGGCGTCCTGGAGGGCTTCCGTCTCCGCGGAAGCTGGCCCGTACCGGGATTCAACGCCGTCATCGTCAGCAACCTGCCCATCGGCGGGGGACTCTCCTCCTCCGCTGCCCTCGAGCTGGCCTTTGCCACCATCGTGGAAGGCTTTGTCGACACCGTCCTCGACACCCGCGAAAAAGCCCTCCTCTGCCAGAAGGCGGAGCACGACTTCGCAGGCATACCCTGCGGCATCATGGACCAGTTCGCCTCCGCTTTCGGCCAGCAGGACAATCTCGTCCTCATCGACTGCCAGTCGCAGGACCCCGAACTGGTTCCCTTTCACTCCAGTGATCTCAGCGTCCTGGTGGCCAACACCATGGTCCGGCACAAACTGGCTGACGGGGAGTACCGGACACGCCGCGAGGAGACGGAAAGAGCCTTGGCAACCCTGGGCAGGGGGAGTTGGCGGGAAGTAGCCTCTCACGACCTGGAGTCGCAAAAGGATGAACTCGGTGACGTTCTTTTCCGCCGTGCGAGGCACGTCGTGACCGAAATCAAGCGGACAGCAGAAGCTGCCGAGGAACTGCGCAAGGATAACTACGCTGCCCTCGGGCCGCATATGGCGGCCTCTCACCAGTCACTCCGGGACGACTTCGAGGTGTCCTGCGGAGAACTTGACCTCATGGTCAGAATCGCCAACGAGATCGGTTTTGAAGGCGGGGTCCTCGGTTCACGCATGACGGGCGGCGGCTTCGGGGGCTCCACCGTCACCCTCTGCCGGGGCGAACAACTCCGCGAGATCGCGGCCCGCCTCTCCGTGGCCTATGAAGCGGAATCCGGCAATACGCCCCAGCTCTTTGCCACCCGTCCGGTGCAGGGAGCGAGGCTCCTGTAGGACAACTCTTTCCCCCGCTCATTCCCTTCCGGAATCCCCGTGCAGGTCGACCCCTGCACCCAACTTGACACTGCATTCCTGTGGCCTGAAACTGCCCTGCCATGATCCCGCGCCTCACCCTGCTGACCTTCGTGCTCGGGAGCAACCTTCTGTCCGCTGCATCCTATCGGTTCTCATTGGAAGGCAGGGACTTTGACCCGAAGATTCTTCCTGTCCTGGGAACCCGCAAGGGCGACTATACTCTTGGTGACATTGGACGCGTTGGGAACTTCCCCTTCGTTCTGCATGCTCCCGGACACTACCAGTTTCACTTCGGCAACGAGGGCAAGGCCAAGCTCTTCTGCCGGATTGACGGGGGAGCATCCCACTGCGTGGGTGTTCGCATTACGCAACCGCAGGGTGAACTCGATGGCAACCCACCCCTGATCAATCCCCTCTCTACCATGACACCGAAAGAGCGCTCCCGGCTCTGGAGTGTCCTAGTCGATGGCGAACCATTGAAATGGGATCCCATCCTCAGGGCAAAGGGCCTAGACTGGAGTGCAACTGCCCTGGGCCTTGACTACGGTTATAACGGCAGGGAGAACCGCGCCCTCCCTGCCCTCCCCGCCGGCTTGCGCTATCTTTCCGTCCAGTGCGAGGGGGTCACCGGCTTGGACAAGCTGACCAGCCTGCAGGGGACGAGGGACCTGCGCTTCCTCGATCTGCGCCTCTTCGACCAGGCCCTCGACCTCTCCTTCCTCGGCGCTAATGCCGGACTGCTTAACCTCAGCATCTCCGGCGGATCCGTCCGGAACACCGGGAAACTTGCTGACCTCAGCAAGCTCCGCTTCCTCAAGCTCCGGAGGACCGAGGACCTCAACTCGGTTGCCTTTGTCACTTCCCTACCCGAACTGCGGGTCTTCAAGATCGACTCCACGGCCGTCACCGACCTGCGCTTGCTCGCACACTGCCCCCAACTCCGCCTTCTCTCCGCCACCGGTTCCCTGGTCGAATATCTCCCCGACGGCAAGAAGCTGCCCAAGCTCCGCGACGTCCGTCTCCTCGCCACCCCCGTAGCAACCCGGAACGACCAGACTGATGCCCTGCGGAAAACCGTGCCTGGCTGCACGGTGCATACCACCTGGGAGGACTCCCTCCGCTCCAAACTCGCCAGAGTCAATCACCTGCGCGTGCGCAGCGGGGAAACCTCTCACCGGGAAAGGGAAGGCGGAGCAACGCTCTTTGAGATCAAGGATGGGGGAAAGATTCAAAACCTCATCAACCGCATCACGATCAACCAGGAACGCTCCGGATTCCACTGCATGTGTTACGGAGATCCCTGCCTCGAATTCTACGAGGGGAACAAGCTGGTGGCCACCCT
>DMYM01000284.1 GCA_003483645.1 Verrucomicrobiales bacterium | reverse complement strand
GAAGTAGAACTGCGGACGGTAGTTACTGAAGAAGGGAGTGTGGCGGCCACCCTCATCCTTGGAGAGTACGTATACTTCGGCTTCGAAGCTGGTGTGAGGATTCACCGACCCGGGCTTGGCGATCACCTGGCCCCGCTCGATTTCCTCCTTCTTGATCCCACGCATGAGGAGACCGACGTTGTCGCCCGCCCGCCCTTCGTCGAGAAGCTTGCGGAACATCTCGATGTCGGTGATGGTGGTCTTCTGGGTCTCCTTGATGCCCACGATTTCCACTTCCTCCATCTTCTTGATGATTCCACGCTCAACCCGGCCGGTGGCAACCGTGCCACGGCCTTCAATCGAGAACACGTCCTCGACGGGCATCAGGAAGTCCTTGTCGATGGGACGCTCGGGCTCGGGGATGTAGGAATCAACCGCTTCCATCAGCTTGAGAATCGACTCCTTGTGGCCGGCATCACCTTCCGCAGCCTTGAGGGCGGAACCCTTCACGATCGGGATGTCATCGCCGGGGAACTCATACTGACTGAGCAGTTCGCGGATTTCCATCTCCACAAGCTCAATAAGTTCTTCGTCATCCACCTGGTCCGTCTTGTTGAGATAGACGCAAATGGCAGGCACACCAACCTGGCGGGCCAGCAGGATGTGCTCCCGGGTCTGGGGCATCGGGCCATCTGCAGCGGAAACCACCAGGATGGCACCGTCCATCTGGGCCGCACCGGTAATCATGTTTTTCACATAGTCGGCGTGTCCGGGACAATCGACGTGCGCGTAGTGGCGATTATCGGTCTCGTATTCCACGTGGGCGGTCGAGATGGTGATTCCGCGCTCCTTCTCCTCAGGGGCGGCATCGATTTCGTCATAAGCCATGACGTCACCGCTTCCCATCTTTTCCGCGAGGACCATCGTGATCGCCGCGGTGAGGGTGGTTTTTCCATGGTCGACGTGACCGATCGTGCCGACATTCACGTGAGGCTTGGTCCGTTCAAACTGTTCTTTGGCCATATGCTTGCTTGCTGTGGATCTTTGGTTCTCTTCGCTCTAAGCTCATGGCGGGAATTGAACCCGCGACCTCGTCCTTACCAAGGACGCGCTCTACCTCTGAGCTACATGAGCGAGGTATATTTGCTCCTCGCGACATGTGGACAGCTCACCCCCGGAGAAAGGTTTAGTGCGCCCCAGAAGGAAATGACCAACGCCGCCAAAAGCGGGGCGGAAACTACCAAAGCTTTCTACTCTGTCAAAAAAAAAGTAACCGGAACAGAAAATCGTGAACCCCCCCAATCACGGGATTCCCAGGCGTCACGACCCCCCGGAGGACACTTCCGCCGCTTCATCTCTACTCCCCTGCTCCATTTCGGCCTCCAATTCCGCCATTTCCACGTTCTGGTTTGCAGGACTGAACAATTCATCAACCCGTTTTAACTCCACGGCGTGGCCACTTTCCTCGTCCACTCCCACAATGACCCCACAGATCCGCACCGGCCCCTTTGCCACGGGAAATCTGGTTGGCAGGCTGGTTCGAAACCGCCACACAACCGAGGCAATTTCACGTCCCAGCACCGATTCCGCCGGCCCACACATACCCGCATCCGTCAGGTAGCCAGTCCCCCGGGGGAAAATCTGCTCATCGGCGGTTTGCACGTGGGTATGGGTTCCCACCACCAGGGAAACTCGCCCATCCAGTGCCCGTCCCATCGCAATCTTCTCGCTGGTGGCCTCCGCATGAAAATCGAGCAGGATGATCCGCACGTCCTCCGCGCGCATCGCCTCCACCGCCTCTTCCACCAAACTGAGGGGGTTTTCGAGGGGCGGATTCATGAAAACCCGTCCCTGGGCGTTGATCACACCCACCTTCCCCTTCGCCGTCTCCAGCACTACACTGCCAGCCCCCGGGGCTCCTTCGGGAAAATTAATCGGCCGCAGAAGACGGGGCTCAGTGGGGAAATATTCCATGACCTCCCGCTGATCCCACACGTGATCACCGGTAGTAATGACCGCTGCTCCCGCTCGCAGGAGGTCAATCGCGATTTTCGATGTGATCCCCCTCCCCCCGGCCGCGTTCTCCCCATTCACCACCACAAAATCGAGGTCCGCTTCCTCCCGCAACCCCGGCAGACGGGCCGCCACCGCCTTACGTCCCGGTTCCCCCACCACATCGCCCAAAAACAGGATTCTGATCATTCTGCGAATTCTATGGTATAAGCCGGTCAGCGGGAGAAACTTCGGGGAGTCAATCAGGTCCCCGCTGAACAACAACAGGATTCAACGGATCGCGATGTCCAGCCGCCTGCGGAAAGCATCTCCCCTCTACCTTATTGGAGTAATCCTCATCATCGGGATCCTCTACACTCTCCTCACCCGGCCCCCGCGGCTCGATCCCGCCCCGGAACTCCCCGCCCCTGATCCGCGCCTCGCCAACCTCGGGGTCCCTCCCGACTGGACCGAACTCTCCAGCTACGATGGCGTCCTCACCCGGGTGGAATTCGAAACTGCCCTGAGGGACATCTATCTCCTCGGAGAGAATCGGCACTTCGAGATCGGAGAGAACGCCGTCACGGTGGCCGCGGAGCTGTCCGCTCCCGGTCCTGCAATCGCCTTTGCCGTCGGCGAAACCCGCCAGGCGCCGCCGCGCTACTGGCGGCCTGCGACTGAAATCCCTTCCGAACCCACCGGTCAGCCCCTCGACGGAGTGCGCATCGCCATCGATCCCGGTCACATCGGGGGCGAGTGGGCCCGCATGGAGGAGCGCTGGTATCAGATCGACGACACCGCCCCGGTCACCGAAGGGGACATGACCCTGCTGACCGCCAGATTGCTCGGGCCGCGACTTGAATCCCTGGGTGCCACCGTGACCCTCGTGCGCTCAGCCAACGAACCAGTCACCAAACTGCGCCCCGGGGACCTGAGGGAATACGCCGCCCGTCTCATGCCGGGGGCCCCGGCAGCAGAGATCCTCGCCCTGGCCGAACAACTCTTCTACCGCACTGCCGAGATCCGGGCCCGCGCCACCCTGGTCAATGAAACCATCAAGCCCGACCTCGTCCTCTGCCTTCACTTCAATGCCGAAAACTGGGGCGAGGATTCTGCCCAACCTCTTCTCTCGCCGCGCAACCACTTTCACATGATCCTGCACGGCGCCTACATGGACGGCGAAATCGCCCACGAGGACGAGCGCTTTGAACTCATGCACAAGATTTTCCAGAAAGTGCACGAGGAAGAGTCCGCCCTCGCCGCCGCCCTCGCCGCCGCCTTCCTGGAAGACACCGGCCTGCCCGCCTACATTTATCGCCTGGGCAAACCGGCCCGACGGATCGGTCCCGCCCTCTGGACTCGCAACCTCCTCGCCAACCGCCTCTACCAGTGCCCCGTTCTCTTCTGCGAACCCTACGTCATGAACAATGAGGAAATCCACGCCCGGGTGCAGGCCGGAGACTACGACGGT
>DMYM01000215.1 GCA_003483645.1 Verrucomicrobiales bacterium | reverse complement strand
TGATCTCATCGAGTTCGGTCTGGGTGAATCCGTATTCCAGGGCGCGGCGCAGTTCCTGCTCCATCACGGGCACCGCTTCCCTCCATTTGCCCTCGACTGCGGTGACGTCAATGGATCCGAATTCAAGGGCGTTGAACCATTCGAAGCGGCCCGCACTTCCCGAGGAAATGGGCGATCCTTCCTTCTTGGCGAGGATGTCAAAACGGCGGCCAATGATCGAGTTGGCCACCCGGAGTGGCATGCGAGCGGCTCTGGTGGCGGCCCGGTCGGGTTTCGACTCGTACTTCTGCACGAATCCAAGGGCCAGGTCGTCGCTCTTGACCTCCTTGTCGGAGAAGACCGCGGCCTGGAAACCGAAGCCGCCCGGGATCGTGCCCATCCTGGGATCCGCCCCAGGTTCCTCGGGATTCTTCATGGAGGTGAAGGTCTTCACGATGCGGCCCTCGTAGTCATCGAGATCGATATCACCCACCACGATGAAAGTCATGTTGCCCGGGATGTAGTAGTCGGAATAGAAGGAGGTGAAGCGGTCGCGTCTGGCCTCCTTGATGACTTTCTCGATCCCGATCGGAAAGCGGTGGGTGATGAGGGAATCGGGCAGGAGAAACTCGAACTGCTGTTCCATCAGGCGCATCTCGACAGAGTCCCGTGAGCGCTTCTCGGAGAGAATTACACCCCGTTCCTTGTCGATTTCCTTGGTGGTGAGGAGGGCCCCGTCACCAAAGTCACGCATGACCTCGAAGCCGAGTTTAAGAGTGTCCTTTTCCAGGTTGGGCAGGTCGAGCATGTAGACCGTCTCGTCGAAGGAAGTGTAGGCGTTGGCGTGTGCCCCGAAGGCGATTCCGAGACGTTGCATGCGCCCCAGCAGGTTCTCCACGTCGGGGAAGTTCCTGCTCCCGTTGAAGACCATGTGCTCAAGGAAGTGAGCCACCCCGCGCTGATCTTCCTCTTCATGAAGCGATCCCGCTGCGATGTGAAGGCGCAGTGAGACGCGGCCCGGGGGTTCGGCATTCCGTCGGATGGCGTAACGCAGCCCGTTGTCCAGAGCGCCGAAGCGCACGTCCGGGTCAACCGCGATGTCACTGCCCTTGTGAGGCCACGGGACGGGTTTGACTTCCCCGGCGGGGAGAGCGGTGGTCCCTCCGAGGGCCAGGAGGAGGAAGGAAAGAGCGTGAAGGCGCTTCTTCATGGAGGAGGATGGTTGGTTCTTTGAGGCAGTTTGCAATGATGAAACGGTGCCGGGTGTCAGGATTGTGCAAAAGGCATTGCAATCCGAAGATCCCGGTGCTTCTCTGCCGCCCCGGTTTCCCGGCACCAGCGCACGTGGCGGAATTGGTAGACGCGCTAGATTCAGGATCTAGTGTCCGATAAGGACGTGGAGGTTCGAGTCCTCTCGTGCGCACCACTTGGGAAAGTGATTGTCGGGGGATGGCGAATCTGATGTTGCTGCCGGCGTTCCCAAAGCTTGGCATCCAGTTCTTAACGGGCACTCCCCGGGAGAAGTCGATGGTGATTCTGGGAGGCGAAGGGTTGGCCCCTCGCCGTAGGGTTCCCCTTCAAAGTCGGAATTCAGGATAGCGTCGGCGGACAGGGTGACCTTTGCTGCAACCGTCTTGACGTTGGCATTTCAACGATTGCGGAGGTTCGCAGGCGCATTTCCTTTCGGAACGCGATCCGTGGCCGGCGTCAAATCAACTTCGTTGTCGGCGAAACGCCTGAGGCAGACCTAGATCGCGCTGCAGAGAATTCGATCCTCTGAATCGAGAAAACAGGTTTGGATCTGCGTTTTTCCCGCCGGGAGGTTTGTGCGGAACGTCACCTGTTGCGATTTGGGACCGGCATGGCATCCTCTGCTGGAAACTGGCCCCGTAACATTTCACCCGCCAGACCAGTCAGCCACAAATAGTGGTCGCTGGGCAATCCCTCGTATGTCAGAAAACTGCTTGCGCCGACTGGAGGATTGTTGGTGCACTTAAAAACGGCTGTTCCCTCATCGATTTCGTCAAACATTGCGACATAGATCATCCTGGCTCCGGCCTTCTTGCAAGCGACGGCTTGTGACCAGAGGAATTGTCCCTTCAGTCGCGGAATCTCGCCCAGTTCAGCGCTTTTGTTATGAGTCTTACTCAGGTTCTGCCAACTGAACCCGGGGAAAATGACGGGGAGATACTCGAGTTTGTTGCTCTTTGTCCATTCCATGTCGGGGGTCACTGTTTTTACCGCGTGGCGTTTGGCAGAATCGGGTGAGTCATACCTGCCAATGGTCCATGGGCTGATGATATCTGCCTTTTTCATTAACTGGTGCAGTCTCTGGTCGCTTACTGCATCGCGATTCAATGTGCGCCAGAAACAGGGGACACCGAGTAAAACGGTGTTGTTGCCATACTTGGGATCAGATTTAAGGAAAGTGATCAGCTCGTCACACTCTTCAAGCGTGTATTGCCGGTCGTCCCCAAAGCCAACACCCCAAACACCAACCACTGGTTGGTCGTTGTGGTGCAGATAGGAAGGGTCTCCGGAGATATTCAGCTGATCGACAATACGTTTCCAGTCCTTGATCACAATTTGGGCAATTTCCCCCTGGTTCAATCCGGACAGGTCATACATCAGCGCCCATATCCGGCCATTCCGGTTAGCGGCCGCCTGCACATTGGCCGTTACCACATTGCGCTGTTTGATACCTGTTGGATCACGCAGGTCGGCACCGAAACGTTGCAGGAAGACGCCATCAATCCCTGTCTCCCGCATCCACTGAAAATGACGTTGGACCGTTTTGCCGTTATAAGGGCTGAACACAAAGGCTGTTTCGCCATTCTGGTGTCGGAAGGGTGTGCGGTATTTCTCGTCTCTGTCAAACTCGCTTAAATCCGGCCACAGATCGATCGTGCAGATGCCTGGCTTGAAGAGATTGCCGGGGCCGCAATAGTGAAACCATCCTCGTCCCGAACCGTCCCCCTCCGCCGAGAACCAGCCTTGATAACCGCACATCAGTTTCCCATCAAGGGTTGTGTTCTCAACGCCCGGATAGTGCTTGCCCTTGAATGGCTTTAGATCGCGATATGGATCCTGTTGACCGACTGCCATCGCAGTCAGGAACCCAAGAACGGGAAATAGACTGCTAACTGCAATTCGCATTGCCTCGTTGGATCGCATATTGGCGAAAGTCTGCATCCGATCACTCGTTCACCGGCGTCGCCCGACCGGTCGATCCGGGCACCTCGACCACTTCGATCCGGAGCGGAACCTGTCGGCGAGGCGTGACGTACACGTCAAAGGAGTGATGCCCCTTCGGCAGATTGAGCACCATGCGGGCACCGAGGATTTTGTAAAGTTCACCCCGGATGATGCCTTCATCGTCGGCGCGCTTGACGATCACGCTGGTCGAATCGTCCAGCAGCATCGCGATACTTCCGGGTGCGGTCACTTCGATCGTGTAGCGCAGGGTCCTGCCTTTGACCTCGCCCGGGGGCAGCGATCCGTCGACGCGGCTGAACGTCACCTTGTCTCCGATCTCCCATCGCCGGACGAACGCGTTCGGCGGGGCCTTGTAGGCGCCGTCCCTGCCCAGCGACGACAGGTAGGCGACGAGGTCAACGAACTCGCGGCGGTTGAGCGAAGCGGTCAATGCCGGGGGCATCAATGAAACGGGCACGACCGTCTTTGACTGAACCCGGGCGTCCGCGATCTCAGTCACCTTTCCTGTGCCGTCACGAACGACGATGCTGCCGCCACCCTCGCGGACGAGCGTGCCGGAGATCGCGGTGTTATCCTTCGTTATCACCGCGACGGTGTGGTAACCCTCCTTGATCTTCGCGGAGGGCGACAACAGCGAATCGACGATGTAGTCGACCGGGGAGCTGGCTCCGAGCGAAACCATGTCGGGTCCGACCTTTCCTCCGCCCCCGGCGATCGCGTGGCAGGTCATGCATGCCAGGGCCGGACGTCGGTAGATCGCTTCGCCCCGGGCGGGATCGCCCGTGGCGGCCACGTCCTTCCCCAGTTGCGCAATTTCCCCGGGTGTCAATTGCTGGGGCATCTTTACAGGCGATGCCGAGGCGGAGAAGATGGATACGAGGTCTGCGCCGCGCTTGCCCGCGGTTGTCGCCTGACGGAGTCCGAGGGTCGCGACGGCCGGCGGGATCGGTCGGCCCTTCAGCGCGGCGGCGAGGGCAGGCGGTCCGTTCTGGTGTGAGAGGAAGGCGTTGACGATCGCCTCGGCCTCCGGTTCGGCTGCGGGGATCGACAACAGGCTGGCAGCGGGGGCAGCGGCGGCCCCGGGGTCGAGCGACACAAGAGCCTGGATCGCCTGTCGTCGCTGCCCGGCCGGTCGAGCACTTCCAGCGATTTCGGACAATGTTGTGCCATCACCGAAGGCCGCGAGCCCTGCGAGAGCGCCCCAGCGAAGGTGTTCGCTGGTCCTGGGCCCCTTGGCAAGAGCGATCAGTTTCGGCTTGGTCGCCTCCACGCGCCAGATTCCCGCGAGGTGGGCGGCCCGCGGCTGGTCGAGCATCTCGGACACCCGCGACAGGTCGCCTTTGGGCTTCGCGCGGGCGCTGGCGGTGACCAGCGCGGCCCGTT